>NZ_JBOFOC010000090.1:0-20960 GCF_051659245.1 Microbulbifer sp. | reverse complement strand
TATCAGCATTTAGTACCTTACACCACACTATTATTCTCATCGACTTCTCCCTATAATCATCCTGTACAGATTTAAGTACAGTGCGACTATATGGATACCATAAGCTATACAGCTTTCCGCAAGCATCTTGCCGACACCCTCGACAAGGTCAGCGCCGATCACAAGCCTGTGTTGATCACACGCCAGAATGGCAGCCCCGCGGTGGTGATCAGCCTGGAGGATTTCCAGGCTTACGAGGAAACGGCCCACCTGATGGCCAGCCCGAAAAACGCCCAGCGGCTGCTCGATTCCATCGCCGAGGTGGAGGCCGGTAAGGCGACTGAAAGGCGCCTGCTGGAAGAATGATTCTTTCCTGGTCGAGCCACGCCTGGGAGGACTATCTCTATTGGCAGCAAACCGACAAGCGCAAGCTGAAAAGAATCAACGCGCTGATCAAGGATATACAGCGCAATCCCTTCGAGGGGCTCGGTGACCCGGAGCCCCTCAAGCACCAGTGGACCGGCTACTGGTCGCGGCGTATCGACCGGGAGCACCGACTGGTGTACAAGGTCGAAGACAATCAGATCATCGTGGTGCAGTGCCGCTACCACTATTGAGCCAGGCTTCCAGCCGGCTGCGCACATAGTCCTGGGGCAGCCGCTCCTGCTCCAGGCGGATATTCTCTCCCTCGCTGCGCAATCTCTCCCAAAGCGCCCTCTCACCGGGCGCAAGGCCTGCGGGACAGTCGGTTTGCGGAGCCGGCTCCGCTACCTGGAGCTGCGAGAAGCGCTCCAGGGTCTCCACGTCCATCATCAGCGATTGTAACTGTGGCCGGTGGACGCGGGCCTCGCCCAGCAGGGTCAGGCCCCAGCTGTCGATATCTCCCCAGTAGCCGACGCGTTTATCCGCGAGCCAGGGGGCGCGCATCCAGCCGAGGTTGCGGCCGCCACCGAAGATGGCGATGCAGTCGTCGAGGGGCGGCAGGCCGAGTCCCGTGCCCGTCGAGGACTGGCGGTTTTCCACGATCAGTATCCTGCCCGCCGGCAGTGGCTGCCCGGCGATGGTTTCCCCGTCCAGTTGCAGCAGGGGAAGGCCGCCGAGGCGCGCGCGGGTCTCCGCGCACAGCGGGCGCACCAGCAGCCAGCCTTTCGGGTTTTCCCGGCAGCCGAGCCAGGCGAGCAGGCCGCCGGCGGAAGTGATGGCGCCGCGGTGCAATTTGTCCAGCAGCTCGCCGATCAGGGGCTGCCAGGTTTCCACGAACTTGGTGTCGACGCCCACCAGGGGCAGGGCGCGCAGGTATTGCCCGCGGCCGAGCCCCGCATGCAGTTGTGGCAAGAGCCGGGCCAGCAGTCGCGCGTCGCGCTCGCACATGGGTTCCAGGGCGTCCAGGTGCCGCGCCAGCTCGGGAAAGAGCGATTGATCGAGATCCAGCAGCGGCGCCATCACCTTCTGCCAGTGGTGGCCGAGTGCCAACGCATCGTCGCCGAGGCAGTCGAGCAGGGCCTGGACCGAATCGATCTGCAATGCCACCGGCAGCCGCCAGGCGCCCAGGTGCCGGAACTGGCGGCTCCCCCATTGCACCTGTTCCTGCCGCGGCCAACGGCGCCACTGTTCCACGAGATTTTGCAGCTGCGCCATGTCCGCAAGGGCCTGCGCCGGGCTGGGCGGCTTCAGCGGCAGGCGGATAGGAAAGGGGCGCTCGCCGGTCAGGCGCTGGCGGAAATGACGGCGGTTGTCCCATTCCCGCCGGCGCAGGATGTCGCGTGCCTGTTGTGGCAACAGCCCCCAGTCGCTCATGGCAGCCCCCAGTCGCTCATGGCAGTCCCCAGTCGCTCATGGCTGTCCCCGGTCGCTCACGCCGGCTCCAGCTCGATTTCCGTTTCAACATTCAGTGCCCGTTGCGAGGACGCTTCCATGCGCCGGTCTATCTCCTCCCAGGTCACCTCGCACAACTGGCTCTCGTGGTTGTCCGCATCGCGCTCGGCGATCAGCAGGGCGCGGGCCGACTCCCGCGCCAGGTTCAGGTTCTTGTAGGGGGTGATCAGGTTGACGTGGATATGCAGCTCGCGGAAGACCCGCAGCACCCGCCGGCTGACCGCCTCGGCGGTGTTGGAGAAAGCCTCGTCGAGGAATACGGTGCTGTAGATGGGCTTGTCGCTGCCGTCGGGGGTGAGCACATAGGCCAGGCTGGCGGCGACGATGACGCCGGCGAACGCCTCCTTTTCCCCGCCGGACTTGCCGCTGGAGGAATCCAGCACATCGCGCAGGGCGCCGTCCTCCCGGCCGACTTCCTCGGCGTAGAAGGACATCTGGTGGCGCGGGTCCAGCAGCCGCAGGCTCTCCAGGGTGCCGGCGCTCGCCGGATTGCTGGCCTTGTCGAGAATCTGTATCACCTGTCGCAACTGCGCGAAGCGGGCCTCGTGGTCGTCGCTGCCCGCCAAGCTGAAGAGGCGCGTCAGTTGCCGGTCGAAGTCGCGGACGTGAGGGTACTGGTCCGTGCGCGCGCACAAGCGCAGATAGCTGCCGGCCTTGAACTCGGTGCGTACCAGGACCCGGTTGATGACCTCGATGCGCTCGCGGATATCGTCGCGCTCGGACAGAATCTTCTCGCGGATACCGGCCAGGGACTGGGTGGTGTGGCGGTTGAGGCGCTCGCGGAACTGGTCCACGAGGACAGGCAGGCCCTCCTGCTCCAGCGACGCCAGGTGGGTGAGATATTCCGGCACGGCTTCCAGGCTCCTGCCCCAGTCGCTGGCGACGGCTTCCCACTTGGAATAGAAAGTGGAGATGCTGCTGACCGCGGAGTTACCGCTGCGCAGCTTATCGTTTGCGGAGCGGTTTCTCTCCTGTTCCAGATCGTTGCGGTGGCGTTGCTCCAGCGCCGCGGCGGTTTCCAGGTCTTCCGGGGAGAGTTCGCCCACGCGTTCGCGCAGTCGTTCGCGCCCCGCGTCGTCGAGACCGATGGCGGCTTCCTGCCGGGCCCGTTCGAGCCTGTCTTCCGCCTCCTGCCGGTCCTTTTCGGTCTGCCAAATAGTTTTCTTGTGTTCCTCGAGTTGCCCGCGGGCTTGCCGGTGTTGATCCTTGGCGCTTTCCCAGCGTTCCCTGGCTCGCGCCAGGTCGCCGCGGTCGCTCTCCAGTTCCGCCAGCAGGGACTGCAGTTTTTCGACGCCTTTCCGCCGCTCGGACAGGTCTATCTGCTCCCACTGGAAGGCGGCGAGATTTTCCCAGTCCCGATTGCGCCGGCTTATTGCATCCATTGCCGCGCGGGCGCCGTTTACTGCCCGCTCCTGCTGCGCCAGCTTGTCTTCCAGCTCCTGCAGGTCGCGGCGTATCAGTGCCAGGCGGGATTTGTTGGAGAAGCCCAGGGCCCATTTAAGGCGGTCGTCGATGCGGTGCTGGTCTTTCTTCTCGAAGCGCCCGCGCTCAAGCTGCATCAGCCCCTGTTGGGTGATGGAAAAGGGCGTGGTGTCGAGCGCGGCGGTGTCCGCGACGCAGTGCAGATCGAAGCGGGCCAGGTGGTGCTTGAGCCAGTCGCGGTAGGGGTGCTCCCGCCACACCAGTTTGCGCAGGTAGCCGTCGCCCTTGAAATCCGCCGCGCCCCGGCTTTTCCGCGCTCCCGCTTGTGGTACAACCTGCACTCGCACGTGCAGGCCGGTGTGGCGGGCGTTGAGCCAGCGGGTGACCATGGAGAAGCGGTCATCCGGTACCGCCAGGGTCGTGCGCAGGCCGCCCAGGGCGCGCTCAATAGCGCCCTGCCAGGAGCGGTGCTCTTCGTGCACGTCGATCAGTTCGCCGATAAACATCAGCTTGTCCGCGGGGATTTCCAGCGCTTCGCTCATCTGGTCGCGCAGTTTCTGGTAGGCCGGGTCTATGTTGGAGTCTGGCCTGGCCTCGATTTCGCGGATCTGCTCGCGCAGGTTGCTGCGCTCGCTCTGCCCATTGCTGAGGAGGGCGCTGGCCTCGGCGAAAGCGTCCTGGGCCCCTTGCCGCTCGCTGTCGGCGTTTTCCAGTGCCGCTTGCGCGCGCTGCCGGTTGCCGAGAAAAATCGCCTGTTCCAGTGTGTCCGGCAGATCCAGTTTTTGCGCCAGGCGCTGGTATTCCCCCGCCGCGCTGACGACCTGCGCCAGTTGCTCGCGGGCGTGTTGCAGATCTTTCCTGAGCAGTTCGATACGCTCGCCGCCGGCCTGCAGGTAGTCCCCGTGGCGATCTTCCACATCCCGCTGCGCCAGCTGCTCGCGCTGCTCCAGCAGCGTTAGCTGCTGCCGCTGTTCGCCCAAAAGCCTCTCCAGCATTTCGATGCGCTGCTGCCACAGGGCCGCGCACTGTTCGCCGAAATACACCGGCAGGCCGGCGAGATCGGCGGCGAGTTTTTCCAGGGCCGCGGATGCCTGAAGGTACTGTTCCCAGGTCTGCGGTAGCGAAGCCAGTGCCCGGCACTGTTCGCGCACATCGCACAGCTGCTCATGCACGCTGTTCAGGTCGTCGAATTCCCGCACCGCCTTGCGCGCGTCCTCGCGCACGCCGCTGGGTTCCAGCACCAGCTCGCGGATCAGCTGGGTCAGGTCGTCGATTTTCTTCAGCCCCAGGGCCCGCGACAGTAGCGCCGGGGCGTTGCGGTTCTCCATATGCAGCAGCCGGCGGTAATTTTCCCGGTATTCGCCGAAGTGGTCGTCGCAGGGTATTAGCGCCGGGTCCTGTTTCAATTTCTGCTTGAGCGCGCGGGCGTCGCCTTCGCCGAAGGCGTGCAGCAGTTCCTCGAGGGTTAAATTCCTTTTGGCGACCAGGTAGAGACGCTTGACGTCGTCCAGGGTATTGGAGGGCTTGGTCGTCCAGAAGAGCGCGGCGAGCGCAATCTCCGAACCGTCGTCGGCGCGAAACAGGGCGCGCAGGGCCGTGGCGGTGGCGCCCTCGCGCTTGTTGCGGGTGCGGGTCTGGGCGCCTTCGTGCTCGGAGCCGAAGCTGCCGCGCATATAGGAGAGCAGGGAGCGGTCGCTGCGGTCTCCCTGGGCGGCGGCGACGTTGAAATGGCTTTTGCCGGCGGGCAGTAGCAGGGCCATGAGCCCGTCGATCAGGGTGGATTTGCCGGCGCCGTTGTCGCCGGTGATCAGGGTACCCTGCGGATCTATGCTTGCGGTGTGCAGGCCGTGAAAGGAACCCCAGTTGTAGACGGAGAGTTCCGCCAGGCGTATCTGCCCCTGGGGAAAGAAGTTGTTACTCATCGTCCGCGTCTCCCGGGTTCTGCGCCGAGGCCGCCAGTTTGCGGTACTCGTCCAGCAGTTGCCGGAGGAAATCCGCACTGACCAGATAGCGGATCGCAGGGGTGATTTCGTAGCGCTCGTCCTCGCCGCGCACGCCTGCCACTATCTTGCGATCCTTCAACTTACCGAGGGCGCCGGTGAGCATTTTGCGTTCCAGGCGGCTGTTGTTGGTGAGCGGCAGGAATGGCGTGAGGCGGGCCTCGATCTGTTCCAGGTCGATGACCACCCTGCGCTCGCCGCTGGTCTCCCGCTCCTGGTAGTGTTTGCGCAGCACCAGGAGCAGAAGGGTGTCGTAGAGGGTCAGGGTGCGGGGCGTGATCAGGGCGACCATCTCCCCGTCTTCGTCGTCGCCGCTGGTTTCCTGTTGTCGCAACAGCGCGATGCCCGCCTTGTCGTCCACCAGCAGTCGCAGGTACATGTTTTCCAACTGCTGCTCGATACCGGCGCGGTAGCGGCACAGGGCTTCGAACAGCAGGCGTTTTTCCGCGTACAGGATGACGCCTTTCTTCAGCAGGTAGACCAGCGCGCGGCGGGCTTCGTGGGGCAGGGTGCTGTGCCGATGGTCGGCTGCCGGTGCATCTTCCACCTCCGCGGGTGCCGGGGCTGTTTCCTCTTCCTGCTTCTCGTCCCGGTCGGTTTCCGATGCGGCCCGTCGCCAGAGGTCGAAGGCTTCCGGGGCGGGCGTCGGGGTGTCCGCACTCATAGCGATAGATCCTCGAGTTTTTGCGGAAACAGCTCCGCGTGCAGCATATAGCGGGGAATGGTGGCTCTTATCGAGCCGCGCCGCCGGTCGGCGACCGTGACGGATTCCTGTTCGGGAAGCCGCGGCGCATTGATCGCGCGGGCGACGCGCAGGCAGGCCACCAGTTCCTCCAGGCCCGCGTTGAGGGGGCGCGCGGTTGCCAGGCCGGCGATAGTCTGCGGGCCCTGCTCGCGCAGGAGGTCGCGCATTTCGGTGGCCACCTCCATCACCTTGACCGCCTCCAGGTGCTGCAGCATGGCCGCGTTGGGTTCGCGCCGGTTGTTGTGGGACTGTACGGCACTGGTGTCCAGCTGCTGGTCCGGGATGCGCAGGCGCATGCCGTCCAGGGAGCGGATCGAAGCGCTGCCGCTGTCCAGTGCCAGTTCCGTCCCGGTGCGCGGGTTTACATCGTTTTGCGGGAAGGTGATCGCCAGTTGTTCCAGCTCGCGCAGCAGCCGGTCCACCGCGCGGTTCTCCAGGTGGGCACCGCTCTCGACAAAAGCGCGCAGGCTTTCCTCGGTGCGCCGCCGGACATTCAGTACCCGTTCACTCTCGCGGCCGAGTTCGCGCATCAGCCGCTCCAGGAAGCGCCGCTGGCCGGACGGTAGCTGGGTCGCGGCGGGCTGCGTGAGGATGGAGTTCAGCTGTTCGCGCAGTTCGGTGCTGCGGTTCTGGTCCATCAACAGCTCGAAGAAGCCCTCGAAGGCGCGCCCCGCCTCCGAGGACAGCAGCAGTTGTTCTTTCTCCAACAGGCCCGACAGCACGGCGCCGCGCCCCCCGCCGGATTCGATCATATCCACCCGCAGCTCCTGGTCGAGTTGGCGGATCTCGTCTTCCACGCGGCGAAAATCATTGGTGAGCACCGAGGCCAGTTGGTAGACCTCGCGCATCCGCTCGCCCTGTTCCCGCTCCGGCAGTTGGCGCACGATCCCCGCGCGCAGCTCGTCGATTTCCAGCTCCAGTTGCAGCTTGCGGGATTCCAGTATGGCGATGCGCTCGTCCGCGTTGGGGCTGAGCGCCACCGCGAGATCGCGCACCGCGTCCTGGACGATGCGCAGGTGGGAGGCGGTGGCGTGGGTCTGCCGCTGGTCCAGGCCGCGGCTGAAGCGCAGCGCTACCTCGCAGGCATCCGTTTTGGTCAATTGGTCGTCCAGTTCCCGCAGCCAGCCCGCCTGTATCCACTGGCGCAGGTAGGTGCCGGCGGGGGTGTCGGTCTCCCAGGTGTTCATCTCCCGCGAGCGCGCCAGCTCCGCCGCCAGCGCCGCCCTGGCCTGGCCGAAGGGGACTTCGTTGGATTCACGGAACAGGTCGGAGACGAAGGCGAGAAGAAGGCGAGAATATGGGGCGCGTTGTCGGCGCGCAGCAGTTGCCAGGCGGCGTGTTCCCGCCACAGGCGGCGGAAGCGGGCCTGGTGTTCGGCGAAGCTCACGGTCAGTCCCCGGCCGGGATCAGCCCGGCGAGGCTCTGCGCCAAATGGTCCAGCGCGGCGCGGTCCGGCAGGGAGACCTGCAGTTGCAGCTGTCCGTCTTCCCCCTCCTGCACGCATTGGTTCAGTTGTTCCTTCAGCAGCTCGGCGTGCGCGGACTGCCGCTCGCCGTCCGCGGGTGGCATCAACTCGCGCAGCAGGCCCATGGCGGCGGTGAGCAGCTGGCCGCCGGCGGCGGCCACCTTGCGCCGCCGCTCCTCCGCCAGCTGCCGTTCCAGGCGCGCTTTTTCGGCGGTATCCACCGCCACTTCGGGTTTTGCGCCGAGCAGCCTCTCCAGGCGTTTTTTCAATTCCTCCAGGCCGCTGGTCAGCGCCACCTCGTCCATTTCCGAGTCCGGGTCCAGCGCGGCCAGCGCCAGGTCGCTCTTGGCGGAGAGGGTGGCGAGCAGGTTTTCCTCCAGGGTGTCTTCGGTGACCAGCAGGTAGACCTGCACCGGCTGGGTCTGGCCCATGCGGTGGGCGCGGGCGATGCGCTGTTCCAGCAGCGCCGGGTTCCAGGGCAGGTCGACGTTGACCACGGTGTTGGCGGCCTGCAGGTTGAGGCCGGTGGAGCCGGCGTTGGTGGTGATGAACAAGCGGCAGTCGGGCTCTTCCTGGAAGCGCCGCACCAGGGTTTGGCGCTTCTTCTGCGGCACCTTGCCGTCCAGGCGCACGAAGTCCGCGTCCCCCAGCAGCGGTTCGATCAGGTCGAGCATGCCGGTCCACTCGGAGAAGAGCACGATTTTGCGCGACGGTTCCGCCAGCAACTGCTGCAGCAGTTCCGCCAGCGCCTCCAGCTTGCTGGAGTGGTTGGGCTGCTGTTTGTCCACCAGGGTGGAGGCATTGGCGGCCAGGCGACACATCAGCAGGGCTTTCTGCAGGCGCAGCAGGTCCATCTCGGTGAGGTAGCGCTTGCCGACGATCTGGCTCACGGTGCGCTGGTGGCCGGCGTGCAGGTCCAGTTGCTGCTGGGTGGGAGGGATGCGGATGATCTCGGTGCTGCGCGGTGGCAGTTCGCCCAGCACCTGGGCGCGGGTGCGGCGCAGCAGTACCGGGGCCAACTGCCGGCGCAGCTGGTCCAGGTCGCGGTAGCCGAGCACGCGGCCCTTTTCGTCCAGGATGCGGTGGCGGTTGTAGAAGCGGAAGTCGGGGCCCAGGTGGCGGTCGTCCACGAATTCGATGATCGAGTAGAGGTCGTCGAGGCGGTTTTCCAGCGGCGTGCCGGTGAGCACCAGGGCGAAGGGGGACTTGAGGCGTTTGACGGTCTGGCTGGTCTTGGCCTGCCAGTTCTTGATGCGCTGGCCCTCGTCGAGAATGATCAGGTCCCAGGGCTGGCGCTCGATGGTGTCGATATCCCGCAGCACCTGCTCGTAGTTGCACAGGGTGAAGAACACCGGCTCGGCGTACTGCCCGGCACGCTCCTCCGGGTTGCCGATCACCAGTTGGCTGTCCCGGTTGGAAAAGCGCGCTATCTCTTCCCGCCACTGGGATTTCAGGGAGGTGGGTGCAATTACCAGCACGCGCTCAATGCGGTTCTCGCGCGCAAGTAACTCCGCCAGGCCGATGCCCTGGATGGTCTTGCCCAGGCCCATTTCGTCCGCCAGTACCGCGCGCCCGGCGCCGGCGGCGAAGGCGATGCCGTCGAGCTGGTAGGGCAGCAGTTCGGTTTTCAGCAGCGAGCGGCGCAGCGGGTGGCTCTTGGGTTTGCGGCGTATATCGGCGCACAGTTGCTGCAGCCGCGCCCGGTGCAGCTGCCGCTGTATATACTCCTCGGCGTCCGGATAGATAAGGAGTTCGCGGCCCAGGGCCTGCAACTTGCGGATTCGCCCCAGCAGGTCCGGCAGGTCGCTGATCGCCGTGCCGGAGATGGGGGCGAGCAGTTTGTCCACCGCGTCCGGCAGCCTCGCCGGCCGCAACAGGCGCAGTTCCAGTTGCCGGCCGTATTGCAGGTGCAGGGCGATCTCCCGCTGGCGGAATTTGCGTTTGCGCTGGTCGGCGGGGAAGCGCTTCCTGACCTTGTCCAGCGCGTGCAGGATATGCTTGCAGGTGCCCAGGGTGTTTTTGCGGAAGTCGGGACAGGAACAGTAGGATTCGCCCGGCTCCCAGCCGCGAAGGGCCACCTTGTAGCTCTTGCCGCTGCTGCGGTTGGTGATCACATAGTCGGTCCACAGGGTGTCCGGCTCGCCACTCACCAGGCGCATGGGTTCCGCCTGCGCGCGCTCGCGCCGCTCGGCGATGGCGGCGGCCACCAGTTCCTCGTCGCTCAGCTGCTCCGCTGGCGCGCCCTCGCGCGGTGGCTCGGCCAGGCCGAGGGCGAGCTTTTCCTCCAGGATCAGGGAGAGGGCCGCACCCAGGTGTTCGCAGGGGCCCTGGCATTTGTCGCAGTTCGCTTGCAGTGCGCGCGGGCCGGTGGTCAGCTCCACGCGGGCGCCGTCCAGGGTGAGGCGCAGGCGATGGGCATCCAGGTTCACCTGGCTGTCGATATCTATGTCCCACTGGCCGCCCTTGCGCAGCAGTGCGGCGCCCTGGGGCCGCAGCAGTCTCAGCGCCTGGTTGTGGGTGAGGTGCGCAAGCCGGTCGCGCAGGCTGCGGGTGCTGGTCGCCATGGGATCTCCGCCGGTGGAAAGATGGTTGGCGGGGATTATCGCCGATGGAAGACTGCTCTTGTAGGGGGCGAAGCGCAGCGACATGGTCGATGAAGTTTTGCCCAAACAGCCCAGAGCGAAACCCCTACATTTCCTCATCCAGCCCTCTGAGAAACATGTCCACCCTCATCAAAAAATAATTTCGAAATAGCAAAAGTTTCCACGAACTCCGTCGATAAAGCTGGTGGTAGGGAGTGAGCGCCCTGACAACCCGACAAGGAGTCATCAATGCTCAGCATCACCAGCTCTTCATTTACCTTGATCCATCAACCCCTCGCAGGCAGCGGCACACCGGCCACCAGCAAGGCCGAACCTACCGACGGCTCATCGCCGGCATCCGGCTCGTCGACGCGCTCGAGCGGGCTTTCCACCCTGGCCCAGCAGTTGAGTGATAGCGCCCTGCGCGCCGAAGAGCGTGACAGCACCCTGAGCCGCAAGGAATTGGGCGCCCGGGCCGAGGAACTGCTCGGCCAGATTCTCGGGCCGAACTATAAGGCCAACAAGGCACGCCACGACAGCGAAGTGCCCAATACCGACGATCCCGCCCTGCTGGCCCGTGCCCAACAGGCCACCGACTTCGTCAATACCCGAAATAGCAGCCGCGAAACGCCCAACCCCTTTGCCGGCCTGTCGTACGACCAGCTATCGCTGATCGTCCATGACGACAGCGGTACCTTTACCGCCAATGAACGTCGAGCAGCTTATATGGAAGCAGAGAGACAAGACTATGCCGTTCGGCGCGCCATGGTGGATAGAGCCATGGCGGAATATAACCGCACCGGCAAGCAGACCAACTTCTATACGGAAGTGCTGGCTTACTACGAATCGCTGCCCCCCATCGAACAGGCCCAGCTCCCGACCAATTACAAGCTGGATCTACAGCAGCGGATTGCCAACGATACCGATATGATTCCGCAATGGAACAAGACCGCGGATGGTGGCGGTGGCGCCATCTGTACCGCCAATATCACCTCGACCAATATTTCGACCCATGCCTGGTCGGTTGAATTCACCATGAAATAAAGGAGAAGAGCGGTACAGATTAGTCCATCAACTGCGCCGCCCGCTCCAGCACCCGTTGAAAAGGCTGCCGCGCCAGGCGCCCGAACTGGGGGTGTTTGCGCAGGCGCACGGTGGCGGGGCTGGCGAGGCCGCATAAAAAGCGCGCCAGTTGCCGCGGGTGCGCCAGGGCCTGGTGGCTCTCGCCGATCAGTTGTTCGATCCCCCGTTGTTCGGCCGCGTCCATCTCCGCTGTCGGCGCGCCCGGCAGCTCGCGCGCCCGCGGTTCGCGGCAGCTGCTGCAGCGGCCGCAGGGGTGGGGCAGGGTTTCGCCGAAATAGCCGCACAGCCGCGCCGGCAGGCATTCGAGGGCTGCGGCGTAGTCCAGCACCTGTCGCAGACGCGCCAGGTCCTGCTGCTCGCGGCGCGCGAACAGCTGCCCCAGGCGCGCGCAGAGGCCGGGCAGGCCCGGTGTCTGCAGGCGGCGGTAGCCCTGGCGCACGCCCTTGGCCCTTGTCTCGATACAGCCCTGCTCCTCCAAGTACTGCAACGCCTTCAGGATCCGCGCGCGCGGCTCGCCTAACTGCTCTGTGGCCTGCTGTGCGTCGATGGTCAGCCAGGTGCGACCCTTCTTGCCGGCGCTGAACAGCCGCTGCAGGAAGTCCGCCCTGGCGGCGTCGAAGCGGCCGAGGATTTCCGCCATTGGCTGTAGGAACTGTATCTGGTAGCTGGTGTAGAAGGGACCGGTGGCGCGGATTACGCCCTCCAGCTCTAAATAAGTGAGGGCGGTGCTGACCACCAACTGGCGGATATCGAACTGGTTGGACAGCTCGTAGACGGATATGTCGAACTGCTCCCCCTGGCCCAGCAGTTGGCATAGCAGTGCCTCAAGGTGCCCGACAATGGGCGTGTCGCCGTAGGTGAAGTTCTCCAGCACCCGGCGATCGTCGGCGCAGGCGAACAGCTCGCAGCGGGCCGCTTCGCCGTCGCGGCCCGCGCGGCCTATCTCCTGCATATAGTTTTCCAGGGACTTGGGCAGGTTGTAGTGATAGACGGCGCGAATATCCGCCTTGTCGATACCCATGCCGAAGGCGATGGTGGCCACCACTGCGCTGACTTCGCCGGCCATAAAGGCGTTTTGTACCTGCTCGCGGGTCTCCGACTTCATGCCGGCGTGATAGGCGGCGGCGCGCACCCCGGCGGCGGACAGGCGCTCGGCGACGGTTTCCGCAGTCTGCTGCAAAGTCACATAGACGATCGCCGGAGCATCCTTTGTCGCCAGCAGCCGCTCGGTCAGGCGCGGCAGCTTCTGCGCTTCGGTGCAGGGGGTGACTTCGAGTTGCAGGTTCTCGCGGTAGAAGCCGGTCTGCACCTGGGCGCCGTCGTCGATGCGGAACTGGCGGCGGATATCCGCCGCCACCGCGGGCGTCGCGGTGGCGGTCAGCGCCAGTATCCGCTGCGCGTCCAGCTCGCGGGCCAGCTGTGCCAGCTTGAGGTAGTCCGGGCGGAAGTTGTGGCCCCACTCGGAGATGCAGTGGGCCTCGTCCACCGCCATCATGCCGATGCGCAGTCCGCGTAACAGCTGCAGGAAGCGTTCGTTCTGCAACCGCTCCGGGGCGATATACAGCAGTTTGAGTTCGCCGCTGCGCAGCTGGCGGTAGATTTCCCGCACCTCGTCGCCGCTGCGGGAGGAGTCGAGGCGCGCGGCGGCGATACCGAGGGACTGCAGCCCGTCCACCTGGTCCTGCATCAGTGCGATCAGCGGCGAGACCACCAGGGTCAGGCCGTCGATCAGCAGCGCCGGCAGCTGGTAGCAGAGGCTCTTGCCGCCGCCGGTGGGGAAAATGGCCAGCGCCGACTCGCCGGCCAGCAGCGCGTCGATCACCGCTTGCTGGCCGGGACGGAAGTCGCGCAGTTGGAAGCGGCTGTGCAGCAGGTCGAGCGGACTTGTGGTCATAGGAATTCCTGCCTGTGAATTTGCAGTCCCAATCAACCCTTGCGCCGGGATGCCACTACCGGGATGATTGGACTGGATTTAATTCGTTGGTCACAAACATTGTGCTCCCAGCATAAAAGATATCGGGGTTCCCATGCCATCCACTACCGCCGCCCGCTACTCCTTCGCGGAAGAAATCGCCAACAGTGTCACCCACGGGGTGGGTGCGCTGCTGGCCATCGCCGGGCTGGGCGTGCTCTGTGCCTACGCCGCACTGCGCGGCGACACCTGGCATATCGTCAGCAGCAGCGTCTACGCCGCCACGCTGATCCTGTGTTTCGGCGCCTCCACCCTGTACCACAGCATCACCCACGAGCGCGCCAAACGGGTGCTGCGCACCCTGGATCACTCCTCTATCTTCCTGTTGATCGCCGGTACCTACACGCCCTTTACCCTGGTTACCCTGCGCGGGCCCTGGGGCTGGTGGCTGTTCGGTATTATCTGGGGGTTGGCGTTGGTGGGACTGGTGATCCAGTTCACCCCGCTGAAGAAGATACGCGCGCTGTCGGTGACCCTGAGCGCGCTGATGGGCTGGGTGGTAATCGCGGCCATCAAGCCGCTGATGGACAGCCTGGAAACCGGCGGCCTCTGGCTGCTGGTGCTGGGCGGTCTCTGCTACACCGGCGGCATCGCCTTTTACCTGTGGCGCAGCCTGCGCTTCCACCACGCCATCTGGCATCTGTTCGTGCTCGCCGGCGGCGTGCTGCACTTTTTTGCGGTGCTGTTCTACGTGATTCCCTGACCGCGTCACAACCCCGGCGACTTTGCCTTTTCGCCGGCGCCGTTCCGTCCTACCCTTGAGCGAGCCCTTTTTAAGGAGTCGCTATGTTCCCCTCCCGTGAGTTTCGCCGCCTGTCGCTGGTTCTCCTGGCCCTCTTCTTCCTGTTGGCTGCCGATCAGGGATTTCAGGACTGGATCAAGGAATTTCGCAAGACCGCGATCGCCAGCGGCATTTCCGGCGAGACCTACGACCGCGCTTTCGAGGGCATCACCGCACCGGACCCCTGGGTACTGGAAAAGGCCCGCTATCAGCCGGAATTTGTAGCGCCGGTGTGGCAGTACTTCGACAACCGGGTACAAAAGCGCGCGATTATGCGCGGGCGCGAGGAAAAGCAAAGGCTGCAGCCCTGGCTGGACAGGATCGAACAGCGCTTCGGGGTGGACCCGAATATCCTGCTGGCCATCTGGTCAGTGGAGTCCAGTTACGGGGACGTACTGGACAATGAAAAAGTGGTGCGCAATGTGATCCGCTCCCTGGCGACCCTGGCCTACGCCGATCCCAAGCGCGGAAAATTCGCCCGCACCCAGCTGCTCGCGGCGCTGAAAATTCTGCAGAGCGGCGATATCGACAAGAGCCACCTCACCGGCTCATGGGCCGGCGCCATGGGGCACACCCAGTTTATTCCCACCAGTTACCAGGCCTATGCGGTGGATATGGACGGCGACGGCAAGCGGGACATATGGAGCTCGGTGCCGGATGCGCTGGCCACCGCCGCCAGCCTGCTGGCGAAAAACGGCTGGCAGCGGGGGCGGACCTGGGGCTACGAGGTCACCATTCCCGAGCGCAAGCTGCCCGCGGGCACACTCACCATCGGCGAGTGGGAAAAGCTCGGGGTGCAACGGGTCCGCGGCCGGCGGTTTCCGCGCAGGGATGACCGCGCGGAACTCAAACTGCCCGATGGCCGCGGCGGTCCCGCGTTCCTGATGATCAAGAATTTCTTTGTGCTCAAGCGCTACAACAACTCGGATCGCTACGCTACAGCCATCGGCCTGCTCGCCGACCGGATCGGCGGCGCTCCCGGGCTGGTACACGACTGGCAGCGCCCTTTTACCCCTATCGACAGCGCGGAGACGGAGGAGCTGCAGCGGTTGCTGAAGCAAAAAGGTTTTTATGAGGGCGAAATAGACGGCAAGGTGGGCCCCGGTACTCGGGGTGCGATCAGGGCGTTCGAGAAAAGTGTCGGTGTGAAACAGCAGGGCTACCCGAGCAAAGAAGTGCTGGAATTGCTGCGCAAGCGGTAGGGTGCGCCGTGCGCACCGCGCGGACTATCGGTGCGCGCGGCGCACCCTACGTTAGAAATTCTCATCCGGCAACAAGCTGTCCTGTAGCATCCCCAGGCTCTCCGCCACCTCGTGGGGCTCGTGAAAGTAGGCGATGTGGTACATGGCCTCGCCCTCCTGCACCAGCGGAATATTCTGCCGGCCGATAATGATCCCATCCGCATCGCACAGCACCCGATCCAGTTCGCAGCCGTAGGGGTCGGCGATGGTGGCCAGCAATTCCCCCTCTCGCACATGGTCGCCGAGGGATTTCTTGTGATTTACGATGCCGCTGTCGCTGGCGCGCAACCAGCCGCTGCGGCGGGCGACATAGGGTTCGATGGTGTGGCGTGCGCGGCCCCGGGGCAGCATGCGCAGGTGCCGCAGCACATTGAGAATGCCTTTTACTCCGGCGCGGATGCACAACTCGTCGAAGCGCAGCGCTTCGCCCGCCTCGTACAGGAGAATGCGCACGCCCAGGTCCGCCGCCGCGTGGCGCAGGGAGCCGTCGCGCAGGGTGGAATTCAGCAGGACCGGCACGCCGAAGGCGTTGGCCATGGCCCGGGTTTCCCCGTCGTCCAGGTTGGCGCGGATCTGTGGCAGGTTGCTGCGGTGCAGGGCGCCGGTGTGCAGGTCGATGCCGTATTCGCACTTGGAGACGATCTCGTCGAGAAACACGTGGGCCATGCGCGCCGCCAGCGAGCCTTTGGCGGAGCCCGGGAATGAGCGGTTGAGATCGCGCCGGTCCGGCAGGTAGCGGGATTGTTCCAGCACGCCGTACACGTTCACCACCGGCACCGCGATCAGGGTGCCGCGCAGGGATTTGAGGGCGCGGCTGTTGATCAGGCGGCTGATAATCTCCACGCCGTTGAGTTCATCCCCGTGGATCGCTGCGCACACGAACATACAGGGACCGGGTTTCCCGCCCCGGTGCACATGGACCGGGATCGCCATTTCGGTGTCCGTGTACAGGCGCACCACCGGCAGGTCGATGCGCCGGGTCTCGCCGGGGGCAACCGTTATACCGCCAATCCTGAATTCATCTGTCATGGTCGTAGCGAAAAATCCTCTCGTCCTGTACGGGCCGCCGCTGGCCGCGCTGGAATCAGTTTGGCGGCTGCGGCTGCTAAAATCGGTTTTGTCCCGGCCTTGCCGGGCATTTTTGTAATGGAAAACAAGTAGTCAGTATGAAACCCGAATTTATCAAGATGGCCCTTATCCTCGGGCTTTTGAGCTGTGTCGGCCCGTTCGCCATCGATATGTATTTGCCGGCCATGCCGGCGATGGCCGAGGATTTCGGTGCGCCGGTCGCCGCCTCCCAGCTGACACTGATGTCCTTCTTCATCGCCTTCGGTGTCTGCCAGCTGTTTTACGGTCCGGCCTCGGATATGTTCGGGCGTAAACCTCCGCTGTATTTCGGGCTGGCGCTGTTCGGCATCACCTCGGTGGCCTGTGCCTTTGCCCCCAGTATCGAGTGGCTGATCGCACTGCGCTTCGTGCAGGGCGTCGGCGCCGCCTCGGTGATGTCCATCCCCCGGGCGATTATCCGCGACCGCTACACCGGCACCGAGGCCACGCGGCTGATGACCACGGTGATGCTGGTGATTTCCATATCGCCGATGCTGGCGCCGCTGGTGGGCAGTGCGCTGATGGCGCCTTTCGGCTGGCCGGCGGTGTTTATCGCGGTGGCGGTCGCCATTGCCGTGAGCCTGGTGTTGACTGCCACGGTGTTGCCGGAGACGCTGAAGCCCGCCGACCGGGTGCCCTTCCGGTTCGGTGCGATGATACGCGCTTTCGGCACGCTGTTTCGCGACCCGGGCTATATGGGGCTCACGCTGATCGGCGGCATGGGCATGGCGAGCTTTTTCGCCTTCCTCGCCACCGCGTCCTTTCTCTATACCGGGCACTATGGTCTCACACCGACCCAGTTCAGCCTCGCCTTCGCGCTGAACGCCCTGGGGTTTTTTACCTCCAGCCAGTTTGCCGCCAACCTGGGTGAGCGCTTCGGTTCCGTCGCCGTGGTCAAATGGGCGGTCGGCGGTTTTGCCACCGGTGCCTCCCTGCTCTGTGCGCTTTTCGCCGCCGGCTTCGACAGTTTTCCGCTGCTGGTGGGCATGCTGCTGGTGACCAATTCCTTCCTCGGCCTGGTGATTCCCACTTCGATGGTGCTGTCCCTCGACGACTACGGTCCCATCGCCGGCACCGCGGCCGCGCTCGGCGGCACGCTGCAGATGGTACTCGGGGCCCTGGCGATCGCGATCGTCAGCCGGGTGTTCGACGGCAGCCCGCTGCCGCTGCTGACTACTATCGCCACCTGCGCGCTGATCGCACTGTCGCTGTCGCTGCTGACCCTGCGCGGTGCGGCGCGGGCGGCGGCGCAGGCATAGGGGCTGTTTGAAGCCTTTGAGAAGTCGTCTCCCCGCGGCACCTACACTCATAGCGTTGGCTGCCATACCCAACGCCACTTTATCCAATCCGGCTGCCAGTTCTGTCGTAGCTACTGCGCGGCGTGGAAAACGCTACGACATGAGTCTAGCAAAAACATCGATGGATCTAGCAAATACTACGGCGGGAATTTGACAATAAGGGAAATTGGTTACGATGGAAAACTGACAAAACGATCAGAAACCGTCCAATCGCTTCGACCGCTAACTTGGGAAAAAATACGATGGCGGTGTGGTGCTCTGCATCAGCCTGAGGCAGCTGGCGTAGGAGTAGGAGTAGGAGGCGGTGCCGCCGTCCGGGTAGCTGACCTGGGTGAGGCTGTTGAGGTCGTTGTAGCTGTACTGGAGGGTGAGATTGGTGGCGTCGGTCCTGGTCTTCAGGCGCCCCTTGGCGTCGTAGGTGTACTGGGCCAGCAACTGGTCGTTGAGGTCCACCTGTTGCAGGCGCTGGTCGGTGTTGTAGGTGTAGCGAGTCACCTGCTGCAGGGTGTCGGTGGCAGTTTCCAGCTGGCCGTAGGCGTTGTAGGTGGCACTGGAGGATTTGTTGTCGATGTTCTCGAAGGTGACGGGGCGGCGGTTTTCGTCGTAGGTGATGGCCACACTGCCCAATGCCGTGGTGACGGAGGTCAGGTCGACGCCGTTGGTGGCGTCGTAGGTGAAGTCGGTGACCTGGCCGCCGGGCAAGGTGACTTGGGTGACCTTGCCTTTGTCATTGTAGACATAGCTGGTCGTCTTGTTGGCGGCGTCGGTTACTGCGGTGACCAGGCCGGTGCTGTTGTCGTAGGTGTAGGCGAGGTAGTCGCCTTCCGGGCTGGTGACCTTTTTGATGCGGCCGACGTTGTTGAACACCTTGACGAACTCATACTTGGTTTTCGGGGCCGTCTTGAAGTTGTTGGTATTCTGGTCGACGTACTCGACATCCTACGACCGCCAATTTGGGAAAAACTACGACGCTACCGAGGCACGCAACAATGACCTCGCCGAATTTCTGGCGCATGGCCTGGCGCTTGCCTTTGCGCTGCTTATCTCCTGCGTCTTCCTGCGCTTCCGTGGGGTAGAGGTGTCCGCCGAGTTGGCCCGCGGCGATCAGGTCTTCCCGGGACAGGTCGCGCTTCAGGTCCATGGGTTGGATCGACATCCTGGTGTTGAGCAGTTTTTTGGGTTCTTCCGGCTCTGCGAATACGACCGCGGAGCTGATCGCCAAGGTGATCGCAATAACTGCGCGACCGATTGAAACAAGCGCTTTAGGCTTCTGGTGCATAACTACCCCAAAATTACCCCCTAATCAATACAACAAAATCATCGTCTTCAAATAATCCTTTAATGTATTAATTTCAATAGACTCTATATCCACATCTTTTTTCTTTGCCATCTCTTCCATCTCAATAAATAACATATCAAAACCGCTATCAAACTCCCAACCCTTTTCTTCTTTCAACTCTTTATTAAAGGAATCATTTGGCCGGAGGACGCCAACAGGAATGTCCAAATAACTGGCCACATGCTCCAAAAGCTCTCTTACAAGCTCTTTATCGGGAAAGTCTTTTAAAAAATACTCTTTATAAAGCTCTTCAAATGATAAATTTGATCGAGATATAAACCTTGATCTAATTTTTTTCTTTCTTGATCTTGTTGCCCACAAAAAAAGTATCCCAACAGAAATAGCGAGGAAAATAAATAGTAATTTCATAAGCATTAATCCGAAACGCAAGCACAGCGAGCGATAGTCCCTATATCATAATAACCCTCAAAGATTAAAGGTAAAACTGCTGCTCTCCCTATAATCCTTCCAGCATTACTCCATCGAGCTTGAGTTGAGCCAAAACGTCTACCATTTTCTTGAAGCTGCATATTTTGCCCAATTCCAGAAAGGGTACGATGCTGCCATGAGGTGCCATGAGAAGGAACGCCCATCCCACTACCTGTTCTTCCTGCTGCCATATTCCCGGCAGCATTTGCCAAGTTCGCTCCAGTTACGGCATCTCCTCCTGAGCCTATTATTTTTCCCCAATCAAATTTGTTGTTGTCGACACAACTGGCAAAACTTTCAAGGCCATACGGATCAACCCCGTTTATCGGGTTTCCAAGGACATACCCATAAATATTTACCCCACCGGATTCCGCGATCGGGTCGCGGGTTAACCACTTCTGGTTCGCAGGTATGTAATATCGATACCCAAAGTAAGCCAGCCCCGTGCTTTCATCCCAACGCTTGGTCGAGAACCGGAACGGCTGATCCAGAGTGCCGGTCTGGTTGTTGATGCTGCCGTAATCCGTGTAGGTGTATTCGGCCACTTTCTGCTGCTGGGCATCGGTAACGCTGGTGACATTGCCTCTCCCATCGTAGTGGTAGTAGTAGTCCTGCCCCCCGGCACTCATACTCAGCAGGCCGCCGATACCGCCGCCCATGCTCTGGCCCCAGAGGTAGTCGCGTATTGTGGCATTATTTTGGTCTCGGTCCTGGATGGGCAGGAAGCCGGCGCGGACGATTCTTTGTTCGTCCGTCAGTTGGCCGTCTTGGAAGGACTGGACTTTGGCCAGCAGGTTGTTCCAGTAGTAGGCGTAGGTCTTTTTGTGGAGCACGCCTGCGGTGTCGGTGTAGCTCAGTTCCTTGAGCCGGTTCTCCGCGTCGTAGCTGGCAGTAAAGACGTAACCCTCGGGCGTATAGCCCTGGGTCATATTGCCGTCGGCGTCGTACTGGAAACTCTGGGTGCCCTTTTGGGTAGTCTGGTTCAGTTCGTTGTTGGCGAACTGGTGTTGTTCCTCGGTGCCGATAAACGGCAGGGCGCCGGTCCTGGATTCCGTGGCGACCAGGTCGCGGTTGTTGTAGGTGAACTGGTATTGGGTCAGCAGTTGCTCGCCGGCGGTCTTGTTGGTGAGCTGCTGCAGGCGGTTCATGCCATCGTAGCCGTATGCGCTCTGGGTCTGGTTGGGCAGGGTTAGCGATTCAATCAGGCCGCTGTTGCCCTTGTACTGGTAGGTGAAGGTGCGGGTGCCCACCTTGATGTCGCTGAGGCGGTTGAGGCTATCGTAGGCGTATTCCCGCTGGGGGCCGCCTTCCACGGCCAGGGTCTTGATTCGGCGGCCGTCGTCGTAGGTGTAGGTGACGGTGTCGGCGGCCCAGGGGCCGTCGACGGTGGCGAGGGTGGAGTTGGTGTTGTAGGTAAAGCCGGTGGTGCCGACGCCGTCCTGGATGGTGGTTACCCTGTCGTGGGCGTCGTAGGTATAGGTGACGCCGGGGGTGCCGTCGCTATAGCTGACGGTGAGCGGGTTGCCGTTGTCGTCATAGGTGTAGCTGGTCTCGATGCCGCGGGCGTTGGTGATTTTTGAGAGCAGGCCGCGGTTGTTGTACTGGTAGCTGACGCCCTGGTCGTCGGCGTAGGTCCTGGCCT
>NZ_JBOFOC010000089.1:0-18007 GCF_051659245.1 Microbulbifer sp. | reverse complement strand
CTTTCTGGGACACGCCGTAAATACATCCCTGTAGGCTTGTCCGCGAGGTCCCTCTCGCAGACAGTCCCAGAAAGGCGCACCTCGCCTCGGCTTTTGCCATCGACAGACGCCTCGAACTCCGAAACTTCATTTATTACATTGGTCGATGGTGGTCAAGCGTTACCAGCCGCCTCGACTTTCTTGTTGATATACCAGGTCTGGGCGATGGAGATCAGGTTATTGGCGATCCAGTAGAGCACCAGCCCTGCGGGGAACCACAGGAAGAAGAGGGTCATCATTATCGGCATCAGCTGCATGATTCTCGCCTGGGTGGGATCTGTGGGCTGGGGGTTCAGCTTCTGCATAAACCACATGGTGGCGCCCATGATCACCGGCAGGATAAAGTAGGGGTCCTTGACCGAGAGGTCGTGGATCCACAGTATCCAGGGGGCGTGGCGGAGCTCCACGGTTTCCATCAGCATCCAGTAGAGGCCGATAAACACCGGCATCTGCAGCAGGATAGGCAGGCAGCCACCCATGGGATTGATCTTCTCCCGGCGATAGAGCTTCATAGTCTCCTCCGCCAGCTTCTGCCGGTTGTCCTTGTACTGCTCCTGCAGCTTCTTCATCTGCGGGGCGAACTTGCGCATGCGCGCCATGGATTTCAGGCCGGCGGCGGACAGCGGGTAGAGCAGTGCCTTGATAAACACCGTGAGCAGGATGATCGACCAGCCCCAGTTGGCGACGATATGCTCGTGGATAAAGTCGAGCACCCGGAACATGGGCTTGGCCAGCCACCAGAGCCAGCCGTAGTCCACGGTGAGGTCCAGGTAGGGGGAGATCTCCTCCAGACGGAAAACATCCTTGGGGCCGGCGTAGAAGGAGGCGCTGAGTTCGCCCTGTTCGCCAGCGGGAATCTGCACCTGCGGCGAGGTAAAGCCCATGCGGAAGAGGCCGCCGGGCAGTTCGCGAAGCTCGAAGGTATTGGTTTCGTCCTGGGGGGGAACCCAGGCGCTGATAAAGTAGTGCTGGACCATGGCCACCCAGCCGCCCTCGATGGTCTCGCGGATGGGCTTCTCGGCGATATCCTCGAAATCCTCTTTCTGGTAGTTCTCCTCCCTGGTGTGCAGGGCGGCGCCAAGGAAGGGGGCCATGCCGATGCCCACGTCCACCGGCGGTTCGGCGCTGTCCCGCTTGATCTGCCCGAACATGGCCGCGGCCCAGGGCTGGGAGCCGGCGTTGTCCACCAGGTAGGAAACCTCAACCAGGTAGTCGCCGCGGGTGAAGCGGAAGCGCTTGGTGATCCGGGCGCCGTTCTGCTGCAGGGTCAGGTCCACGTCCAGGGTGTCCTCGCCCTCGCGCAGGGCGTAATCGGTTTCCGGACTGCTGAACAGAGGGCGTCCGGCGGCGCTGTCGGTGCCGTTTTTGCCGATCAGTCCGCTCTGGGCTATATAGGTGTGGTCGCGGGTCTGGTTGAGCAGGATAAACGGGCGGTCCGGGGTGTTCAGCTCCTCGTAGAACTTGCGCAGCGCCACCTTGACGATATCTCCGCCGCGGGGGTCGATCAGCAGGCTGAACACGTCGGTCTCCACCTGGATCAGCTGGCGCTCTCCGGTCGCCGCCGGGGCGGTCTCGCCGTCTTGCTGCAGTTGCGGCACGTCGCTGGTGCTGCTGTCGGGTGACTGCTTTGGCGGCACCTGGGTGTCGTTGCGCACGACAGTCTCCCGGTCCACCGCCGGTGCGCGCTGCTCTTTGAATTCGTTCCACTGGAATATCAGTGCCAGTACAACTGCGGCGATACTGCCCAGCAGTGTGTAGCGTTGCCAATCCATCTCGAGTGCCTAGTAATCTGTGGTGTGTGGAGCGGGGGGAACCGGGTCCATGCCGCCGGGATGCCAGGGGTGGCATTTTATAAGGCGCCGCACGCTTAAATAACCCCCCTTTAGGAATCCGTGGGTTTTTAATGCCTCTTCCGCATAATGCGAGCAGCTCGGGTAAAAGCGGCACTGGTTGCCGACCCAAGGGCTGGCGAGGTAGCGATAGGCGTGAATCAGCCGGATAGCAAGCCAGTTCACGCTTTTCTCCTTCCGCTGTCCTTTCCCTCACTCTTTCCGCCACCCTTTCCGTTGCCGCCCTGTGGCTGCTGGGCCCTCTGGGCCAGCTTGCGCCACAGTTTGTCGAGCAGTGCGGCCAGTTCCGCCCGGTCCAGTTCGCCGGCACCGGTACGGGCGAGCACCACGGTATCCAGCGGCGGCAGCTGGTGCTGGCGCAGGCGGAAGGTCTCGCGGACGATACGTTTGATGCGGTTGCGGTCGCTGGCGTTGCGGACGTGTTTTTTGGCGATGACCAGACCCAGGCGCGGGTGGCCGAGGTCGTTGGGGCGGGCGAGGATCAACAGCTTTGGGTGTGCGGCGCGCACCCGGGTGTCGCTGAAGACGGCGCGATACTGTGCCGCGTCGAGCAGGCGCAGCGGCTTGGCAAATCCGAAGTCGCCGCGCGTCTGTTGCATAGGGGAACTGCCCCGGGAGGGACAGGACTTATGCGGACAGAACTTTGCGGCCTTTGGCGCGACGACGGGCCAGAATCTTGCGGCCGTTTTTGGTTGCCATACGGGCGCGAAAGCCGTGGTTGCGTTTGCGCTTCAGATTGCTGGGTTGAAAAGTGCGTTTCATTGTCTTGCTACCTGAGACTCTTTTAACTGGGGGATGCGGTCGCGGCGGGCCCCGAAAGGAGAGCAATGCGCTGCGAAGGCGGCGGATTGTATAGAAAGGGACCCGTGAAATCAACGCGCTGCCCGACGAAAACCACCTGTCTTGTACCGGCTTCCGGGGGAGGCTTGTCTGTCTTCCGCGCAAGTGGTTGAGGTGGCGGCAGTATCCCGTCATACCCACCGATTGATACCAAGTTATTCACAGATTGCTGTGGATAAGTTTCGTCGATGGTTTCGGTCTCCCTGTTTAAAAACTGTGCAAGTGCTTGATTGTTGGGGACTTTTAGCGTGATTATTTTGCCGGTTTGCGCTTTGTCTTGTGGATAACCCGGCGGGCTAACGGTATACTCGCCCCATTCTTATTCACGGCGTCGCACGGTGGTTCCCGCCGGTTTTGCCGTTATCTCTTTTCTTCTATATATACAGTGCTCTTGGGGTCTGGGGGGTTTCTTGTCCGAATCCGTGTGGAAGCAGTGTGCCACCTGTTTGCAGGATGAGCTGCCGGCGCAGCAGTTCAATACCTGGATCAGGCCGCTGAGGGTGAGTCCCGCCACCGGTGCCGGTGAGTTGCGCCTTCTGGCTCCCAACCGCTTTGTACTGGACTGGGTGGGCGACAAGTTTCTCAAGCGGATTCGCGAACTGGTGGAGCAGTTTGCCGGCGGCCAGCCGCTTCAGGTGGTGCTGGATATCACCGAGCGGCGCCCGGCGCGCTTCCAGCGAAGCCGGGCGGCGTTGGAGAACTCGCAGCGGATTGAGAGAGCCTATCCGTCAGACGGCCAACAGTCCCCGGTGTCCCGGGCCAACCAGATTGCGGCGGAAGAGGCCACCGCCGACCAGGTCAGCAGTGGCGAACTGGCCCTGACCGACCTGCGCGCCGCCCCCGTCCAGCGGACCGCGGAGCCCGCCCGCAAGGTGGAAGTGGAGGGTGCCATCAAGCACGGCAATTCCCTCAACCGCAACTTCACCTTCACTTCCTTTGTGGAGGGCAAATCGAACCAACTCGGGCTGGCGGCGGCGCAACAGATTGCCGACAATCCCGGCGGTGCCTATAACCCGCTGTTTATCTACGGTGGTGTGGGGCTGGGCAAGACCCACCTGATGCACGCGGTGGGCAATGCGCTGCTGGGCCGCAATCCCAACGCCAAGGTGGTATACCTGCACTCGGAGCGCTTTGTCGCGGATATGGTCAAAGCGCTGCAGCTGAACGCGATCAGCGATTTCAAGCGCTACTACCGTTCGGTGGATGCGCTGCTGATCGACGATATCCAGTTCTTCGCCGGCAAGGAGCGCTCCCAGGAGGAGTTTTTCCATACCTTTAATGCCCTGCTGGAGGGCGGCCAGCAGATCATCCTCACTTGTGACCGCTATCCCAAGGAGATCAATGGCTTGGAGGAGCGCCTCAAGTCCCGGTTCGGCTGGGGGCTCACGGTGGCGGTGGAGCCTCCGGAACTGGAGACGCGGGTGGCCATATTAATGAAGAAGGCGGAGCAGGTTGGGGCAAACCTTCCCCACGACTCCGCTTTCTTTATCGCCCAGCGCATTCGCTCCAATGTGCGCGAGCTGGAAGGGGCGTTGCGCCGGGTGATTGCCAACTCCCAGTTCACCGGCCGCGCCATCGACGATATCCTGGTGCGGGAGGCACTCAAGGACCTGCTGGCGCTGCAGGATCGCCTGGTGAGCGTGGACAATATCCAGCGGGTGGTGGCGGAGTACTACAAGATCAAGGTGGCGGATCTGCTCTCCAAACGGCGCAGCCGTTCGGTGGCGCGCCCGCGGCAGGTGGCCATGTCCCTGGCCAAGGAACTCACCAATCACAGTTTGCCGGAGATCGGCGATGCCTTCGGTGGGCGCGACCACACCACGGTGCTGCACGCCTGCCGCAAGATTCGCGAGTTACAGGAGTCGGACGGAGATATCCGCGAGGATGTGAAGCTGCTGACCCGCTCCCTGACCACTTAAACCGAATAATCGACAAGACAAGGCGGAACTATCCATGAAATTTACTGTGAGCCGGGACGGCCTGCTGAAACCGCTGCAACTGGTAGCGGGCGTGGTGGAGAAGCGCCAGACACTGCCGGTACTCGCCAATGTGCTGATGCAGCTGCAGGGGCAGGAGTTGTCCCTCACCGGTACCGACCTTGAAGTGGAAATCGTCGGACGCCTGCCGGTGGACGGGGTGGAAATGGAAGGGGAGGTGACGGTTCCCGCGCGCAAGTTGCTGGATATCTGCCGCTCCCTGCCGGACGGCGCCGAACTCAAGTTCGAGCGCGACGGCGAACGGCTGGTTTTGCGCAGTGGCCGCAGCCGGTTTCAACTGTCCACCCTGCCGGCGGCGGATTTCCCGAACCAGGAGGAAACCAGCACGCAGACCCGTTTCTCCATCTCCCAGCGGGAGATTCGCCGTCTGATCGAGGCCACCGGCTTCGCCATGGCCCAGCAGGATGTGCGCTATTACCTGAACGGCCTGCTGCTGGAGTGTCGTCCCCAGCAGTTGCGCGCGGTGGCTACCGACGGCCACCGCCTGGCGCTGTGCGACCGGGACGCCCCGGGGTTGAATGTGGAGTCACCGATCCAGGCGATAGTACCGCGCAAAGGGGTGCTGGAGCTGGGGCGGCTGCTGGAGGATACCGATACCAGCGCCGAAGTGGTGCTGGGCAACAACCATATCCGCGTGATCAGCGGTCCCTTTACCTTTACCTCCAAGCTGGTGGACGGCAAATTCCCGGACTACGAGCGCGTGCTGCCGCGTGCTGCCGGCAACGAAATCTACGCTGACCGTCAGGCGCTGCGCCAGGCCTTCTCCCGCGCGGCGATTCTCTCCAACGAGAAGTATCGGGGCGTGCGCCTGCAGATTTCCGAGGGGTTGCTGCAGATAGTGGCCAATAACCCGGAGCAGGAGGAAGCGGAAGAGCAACTGGTGGTGGACTATGTGGGTGAGCCGCTGGAGATCGGTTTCAATGTCGGCTACCTGCTGGACGTAACCGGCGCCATCCACAGCGAACAGATTCGCATCGGCCTGGCGGATGCCAACAGCAGTGCGCTGCTGCAACAGCCGGAAGAGGGCGATGCGGTCTATGTGATTATGCCCATGCGGCTCTGAGTAGTTGTAGAAGACTTGGCAAATTACCCTGAGCAAGCCGCTGTATCCCGCGATATGGCGGTGTTTTGGCATTTACTCCCCACCTCCCCCTTTCTACGGGGTGTTTTTTCTGGGCGGTTGTCGTGCCGCTGACCCGCCTGCAACTGTCCCACTTTCGCAATATCGACAGTGCTGACCTGTCCCTCGGTATCGGCGCCAATCTTTTTTACGGTGCCAACGGCAGCGGCAAGACCTCTTTGCTGGAAGCGGTGCATATGCTGGCTAGCGGCCGCTCCTTTCGCTCCCGTCAGCACCAGTCGGTGATCCAGCGTGGACAGGCGGAGCTCATTGTCTTCGGCCAGTTGGATAACGGGTTCAGCCTTGGGGTGGAGCGGAGACGGGATGGGACCGGACGTATCAGGGTCAATCAGGCCCCGGCTGAGTCCAGCTCCCAACTGGCGAGCTGTCTGCCATTGCAGGTTATCAACAGCGACAGCTTCTCTGTCCTGGATGGAGGCCCCGGTGTACGCCGTCGGTTGCTGGATTGGACGGTGTTCCACGTGGAACATCGCTACGCCCGGGAGTGGAAAAGTTACCAAACTGCACTGCGCCAACGAAATGCGCTGTTGCGTCGTGGTAAAATTGCAACCGATCAGCTGTCGGTCTGGGAGCGGCACATGGCGCAAAGCGGCAGCTGTGTGGATCAATGGCGCGCAGAGGCGTTCGAGGAGCTGCGCTCTCATTTGGGTGTGTTGATCGGTGAACTCCCAGAGTCTCCCTTAGCTGGGGTTGAGATGTCCTACCGCCGCGGCTGGCGCAGGGAGTCGTCACTGTTGGAAGCTCTGGCGGAATCCCGGGAGGGGGATCTCGTTCAGGGGTACACCCGTATAGGGCCCCACCGGGCTGACCTGCGGTTCGCCGTCGATGGTGAGGCCGCACATAACATCCTGTCCCGGGGCCAGCAAAAGATGCTGGTCTGCGCACTGCGCACCGCAATGGCTGAGTTGGTACAGCAAAGGCGGGAAAAGCCTGTTTTTCTGGTGGACGACCTGCCATCGGAGCTGGATGAGGAGAATCAGCAGCGTTTTGTCTACTGGATCAGCCGCTGCGCCAGTCAGGTACTGGTAACCGGAATCGAATGGGAAGCCACCAGCCGTCCCTGGCTGCAGTTGGATTTCCCCTGGAATAGCCCGACAGTGTTCCACGTGGAACATGGTCGAATAAGTGCCAGGCAACACCCGCCGGCAAGCAAAGTTGAATGGAGCGAGTAAATGTCAGAGCAGCAAAGCTATGACTCCAGCAGTATCAAGGTTCTAAAGGGCCTGGATGCGGTGCGCAAGCGCCCGGGCATGTACATCGGCGATACCGATGACGGCACCGGCCTACACCATATGGTGTTCGAGGTGGTGGATAACTCCATAGACGAGGCTCTGGCGGGACACTGCGACGAAATTCGCGTAATCATTCACCCGGATGAATCCGTCAGCGTCTCCGACAACGGCCGGGGGATCCCTACGGAGATTCACGAAGAGGAGGGGGTCTCCGCCGCGGAAGTGATTATGACGGTGCTCCACGCGGGCGGTAAGTTCGACGACAACACCTACAAGGTGTCCGGCGGGCTGCACGGTGTGGGGGTCTCCGTGGTCAACGCCCTCTCGGAAGAGCTGAAGATGACGATCCGCCGCGGGGGCAAGATTTACGAACAGGTCTATCACCACGGTGTGCCGGAATCACCGCTGTCCGTGGTGGGCGAATCGGACAACACCGGTACCAAGGTGCACTTCAAACCCTCGTCGGACACCTTTACCAATATCGAATTCCATTTCGACCAGTTGGCCAAGCGCCTGCGGGAGCTGTCCTTCCTCAACTCCGGTGTGCGCATCGTGCTGAAAGACGAGCGCTCCGGTAAGGAAGAGATCTACGAATACGAAGGCGGCCTCAGGGCCTTTGTGGAATTCCTGAACCAGAACAAGACTCCGATCAATAAGGTGCTGCACTTCCAGAGCCAGCGGGAAGACGGTATTGCGGTGGAGGTGGCCCTGCAGTGGAACGACAGCTTCCAGGAAAACATCTACTGCTATACCAACAATATCCCCCAGCGGGACGGCGGTACCCACCTCGCGGGCTTCCGCGGCGCCCTGACCCGGGGCCTCAACAACTACATCGAGAGGGAGGGGCTGGGCAAAAAGGAAAAGGTCAGCACCACCGGTGATGACGCCCGCGAGGGACTCACTGCGATCATTTCCGTGAAGGTGCCGGACCCGAAGTTCTCCTCCCAGACCAAGGACAAGCTGGTTTCCTCCGAAGTGAAGTCGGCAGTGGAACAGGAGATGGGGGTTCACTTCAACGATTACCTATTGGAGAACCCCCAGGAGGCCAAGTCGGTGGTGGGCAAGATGATCGACGCCGCCCGCGCCCGGGAGGCGGCGCGCAAGGCGCGGGAGATGACCCGGCGCAAGGGCGCCCTGGATATCGCCGGCCTGCCCGGCAAGCTGGCGGACTGCCAGCAGAAGGACCCGGCGCTGTCAGAACTCTACCTGGTGGAGGGTGACTCCGCCGGCGGCTCCGCCAAGCAGGGGCGCGACCGCCGCACCCAGGCGATACTGCCGCTGAAGGGCAAGATTCTCAATGTGGAGAAGGCGCGCTTCGACAAGATGCTGTCCAGCGCCGAGGTGGGTACCCTGATCACCGCCCTGGGCTGCGGTATCGGCAAAAGTGAGTTCGATCCGGACAAGTTGCGCTACCACTACATCATTATCATGACCGACGCCGATGTGGATGGCGCCCACATCCGCACCCTGCTGCTGACCTTCTTCTTCCGCCAGATGCCGGAGCTGATCGAACGCGGCCATATCTACATCGCCCAGCCGCCCCTGTACAAGGTGAGCAAAGGCAAGCAGGAGCAATACCTGAAAGACGAGGCGGCGCTGACCCAGTTCCTCACCAATGCCGCCCTCGATGGCGCCAGCCTGTTCGTCAATCCGGATGCCCCGGCACTCGCCGGTGAATCCCTGGAAAACCTGGTGGGTGAGTACCGCGCGGTACTCGCCACTATCGACAGGCTGTCGCGGGTCTATCCGGAAGAAGTACTGCGCAGCATGATCTACCTGCCCAGTATCCGGCCGGAAGACCTGCAGTCCGAAGAAAAAATGCAGGGCTGGTGTGGGGCGCTGCAGGAAAAGCTGGAGGAAGAGGGCAATGGCGGCGGGCGTCGCCACCAGGTCAGCGTGCGTCAGAATAGCGAGAGGGGCCTGTACCTGCCCCATATCCATATCGTCGCCCACGGCGTCGGCAGCGATTACCCGGTCAGTCACGAATTCTTCGAATCCGCCGAGTACCGCGCCATCTGTGCTCTGGGAGAGAAACTGCAGGACCTGTTGGAAGAGGGTGCCTATATTCAGCGCGGAGAAAAAAAGCAGCCGGTGAGCAGCTTCCCCGAGGCCCTGGACTGGCTGATGAACGAGAGCCGTCGCGGCTATGGCGTCCAGCGCTACAAAGGCCTGGGGGAAATGAACCCGGACCAGCTGTGGGAAACCACCATGAACCCGGAGAGTCGCCGCATGTTGCAGGTGACGGTGGAGGACGCAATCGCCGCGGACCAGATCTTCACCACCCTGATGGGGGACCAGGTGGAGCCGCGCCGGGACTTTATCGAGAGCAATGCCCTGGCGGTGGAAAACCTCGACGTGTAGATTGCTCGGGACTCGGGACTCGGGACTCGGGACTGTACGTGCCTTTCCCCGGGAACGCGGAGCTCCAGCTCCGCAAGCGGGCCGCAGGCCCGCCCGACGCCTTAGAGTCTTCAAAGATTCGGTCTCAGTGCGGCCCCCACCCGCCCCTGGAGAGTTCCGTGCAAGAGTCCAAACAGGCTTCTTAAACAAAAACGGCCGCTCGAAGCGGCCGTTTTTTTAACTACAGGGTCAGGAGAGCTACTTTTCCAACAGCAACCCGCACTCCCGATGCTCTTCGCCTTTAGTCGGATCGAAGTAGACATCGTTGTCCGGCAGGTCGTTCTCGTACACATACTCCTCCACATCCAGTTCCTTGAGGTGGAACATGGGGGCGACGCGGATGGTGCCGTGGCTGCCGGTGGTGAAGATATCCAGGTTCTTGCGGTGAGCGTTCTGATCGTGGCGAATACCGTTCAGCCACACATCCGGCTTCAGCTCTTCCATGGCGCGGTTGAAGGGTTCGAGCTTCACGGTGCGCGAGAAGAAATCGTGCTCCGGCGTATCCAGCGCCGGAATGCCGCCGTACACCGCGTTGTAGTGGGCCGCGGACATCTTGGGGGAGTAGGGGAACAGGTTAAGGCCGAGGTCCTTTACCACGCGCTCAATATGACGATAGGTTTCCGGGGTGTTGTAACCGTGGTCCACCCAGATCACCGGGATATCGGGTTTCGCCCGGGTTACCAGGTGAAGGAAGGCCACCGCCAGCGGGCGGAAATTGGTGAACACCACCGGGTTCTCCGCGTGCTCGACGGTGAACTGCATAATCTCACTGGGCCTGGCGTCCCGGAAGCGCCGGTTGAGGGCATCCAGGTCGGCTCCGTGGTGAAAGGTGGGCCCCGGCTGGGCGAGGGCGGCACTGCTGCTGGCGTTAAGTCCCATCTGGCTCAAGCTTCGATTGTGGAATTTGAAGCTGCATACTACTTGCCGCCAAGTCCATTTAGAAACAATAAAAAAGAGTGATCACTAAAGTTTTGGTTATATAAAAACCGCGGAATTCTATTCACAGCGGAACTCCATCAACAGCCGGTTCTGCCCCGTCTCCCCGCAGGCTTCCCGGTCCACCTCCACAAAGTGGTGTTTCTGGCAGAAGTAGCGCGCCAGCAGGTTTTCCTCCAGCACCAACACCCGCAGCAGGGAGCGCCCTCGCTTGGCCCGGGCCATCAGCGCGCTGCCGGCTCCCCTGTCCCGCGCCCAGGGGGCAACGAACAGTGTCGTCAGTTGGTCGTCCCCGTCCAGAGCGACGAGCCCGGCTAGCTCCCGGGATTCGTCGTCCTGGTAGACCCAGGCCGTTTCTCCACGCAGGCAGGACCGCCGGAAGTAGTCCAGCTGGCCTTCCCAGTAACTGCGGGGCACCGAAGGATGCGCATCGCATACCACCTTCAGCCACAGTTGCTCCAATAGGTCCCAATCGTCGCCACAAACCGCTCGAATCATGGCTATCCACCGATAGTAACTACTTACTTCGAATCCTAACCTGTGTCGGTGCAGACGACTAACCGCACATTTATACCCGGGTAATATTGATTAATAAATTTCACCCGGGTATAAATACCTGCAGCAAAACTGAGCCAGGAGCCAGCTCTATGAACGAAACAATAGAAACAGACGTCACAGCCTTTCTGGAGGAGCGCCGCATAGCCTCCGGCGGGCTGACTGCAGTAGCCGCCGAAGTTGTGGACTCGGTGGCGGGGGAACAGCTGTCCGACGTACTGATCTTCGACAACACCGACAGCAGGATTATCGAAGTGGACTTCCGCGGCAGCAGGGAAGAGGTTCTGCGGCGCCTGAAACCGCCGAAACCGGAAGGGCTCGGGGATGGCCAAACGCCGCGCCGCAAACGCGGCCGCCCCAAACTCGGGGTGGTGGCCCGCGAAGTCACATTGCTGCCGCGCCACTGGGAATGGCTCGCCAGCCAGCCCGGCGGTGCATCGGTGGTGCTGCGCAGGCTGGTGGAGCAGGCGAGACTCAAGAACAGCCACAAGGACAGGACCCGCCGTGCCCAGGAATCCTGCTATCACTTTATGTCGGCGATGGCCGGCAACCTGCCGCACTTCGAGGAGGCCGCGCGGGCCCTGTTCGCCGGAGAGCGGGACATCTACCACCGCGAGATCGCCTCCTGGCCGGAGGATATTCGCGCCCATAGTGCCCGGTTGGCACAGGCTGCATTTGTAAATACACGCGCCGCGGGGCGCCTCGGGGAGGAAGAATAAATGAAAGAAAACTATCTGGAGCCCAGTGCAGAATCGGCGGCGGCACTCTTTTCCCGAAAACTGGACGGGGAGGTGGTGATGCTTAACCTGTTGCGCTTTCGCGACACGGCGGACTACTCGGGCTGCCCGCAACTGGCGCCGAAAACCCCGATCTCCGGCCGCTTCGCCTACCAGAAATATATCGATCATACCCTGCCACTGCTGCGGCGCAGTGGCGGGGAGCTCGTGTTTCTCGGCGAAGGCGGTGAATTCTTTATTGGCCCTCAGGATGAGCGCTGGGATATGGCAATGCTGGTGCGGCAAAAATCCCTGCAGGTTTTTGTTGCCTTCACATCGGACCCTGAGTACCTGGCGGGCATGGGACACAGGACCGCTGCAGTGGAGGACTCGCGGCTGCTGCCGCTGGCGCCTGGTTTCTCTTCGTGAGCTTGGGAGTGCGGGGAGTAGACTGCCACAAACACTACAATCGCTCCAAGCCGCGACATCGGCGACCAGGAATGTAAGTGATCATTTACATACACCGCTAAGGTAAGCTCACTTCTCCCTGCAGAATGGCCACAAATCGGCAGGATTGCCGATGTGGACGCCGCAGGCGCCGCGAAGCGGGCGGGCACCATGGATGGCTCGAGTCAACGGAGCACTGCGACGTGCCCATCTTCCGGCCCCTTTGATGGGCACGCTACGCTTTGCCCAGTCCGGCCGCTCCAGGTATTCACGGCGCCTTTCGGCCCTACAAAAATCGCCTCCCGATACTCATCCGCATTGCCTCGCAGCAGACGTCCGCGCCAGTTGAAGTCACAAAAATGTAAAGTTTCGTAATGCAGAAAAATTGTTTAATGGTAAAATACAATCATTCTCATTATTAAGATTGATTAGATAACACTAAACGATACTCTGCGGAGACCACATGAAGCGTTTTTCCCTCTCGCCCCTCTCGATTGCCCTGGCGGCTGCCGTCGTAACTCCGGCCCTGGCTGATGAGCGTAACCCCCACCTGGAGACTGTCGCGGTAATCGGCGACACAGAAACCATCTCCAGCCTCCCGGGTTCGGCGCATCTGATCGATGCGGCAGACCTGGAGCGCTTCGAGTTTGTGGATATCAACCGAATGGTGCGCGAGGTTCCCGGCCTGTACCTGCTGGAGGAAGATGGCTACGGCCTGCGCCCGAACCTGGGTATTCGCGGTTCCGGCAGCGGTCGCTCCGGAAAAATCTCACTGATGGAAGACGGAGTGCTGATCGCTCCGGCTCCCTACGCAGCCCCCTCCGCCTATTACTTTCCCACCGCCGGCCGGCTCAACACCGTGGAAGTGCTCAAGGGCCCGGCCACATTGCAATACGGTCCCTTTACCGTCGGCGGCGCGGTCAACATGCTGAGCACACCGATCCCCGGCGACGCCGCCGGTATGGTGCAGCTGGAAGCCGGTGAATACGGTGAGAGCCGCCTGCACAGCTACTACGGGGCGAGCACCGACACCACCGGTTGGCTGCTGGAGACCCACCGGCAGTACGCCGATGGTTTTCGCGAAATCGACCGCGCCGACAGCGCCGATATCGCCAAAGAGGACTATTTGCTCAAGGGCAGGCTGCGCTCCGCGGCGGATGCCAGCTACCAACAGCAGTTGGATATCAAGGTGCAGTACTCAGAGGAAGAGTCCGGCATGAGCTACCTGGGCCTCACCGACGCGGACTTCAAAAAAGACCCCAACCGTCGCTACGGCATCAGCGCCCTGGATGAAATGCAAAACCGCCACAGCGGTGTGCAGCTGAACCACAGCATCGCCCTGAGCGACAGCTTCTCCCTGCACACCCAGGCCTACTACAACAAGTTCAAGCGCGACTGGTTCAAGACCAGCCTCGGGGGCCTGATCGATCTGGCCAACGGAGGCGACGCCGAAGCACAGGCCCAACTCGACGGGGAGTTGGATACCGAGTTCGGTATCAAGCACAACAACCGCAAATATGAATCCCGCGGCCTGCAAGTGAGCGCCAACTGGCAACTGCAGACCGGCGGTCTGGATCACGACCTGACCCTCGGCCTGCGTCGCCACTCGGATGAAGTGGATCGCTTCCAGCCCACGGAAAACTTCCGCCAGACCAATGGTGAATTGGTATTTCAGAACGTCGGTGTGCTGAGTTCCAGCAACAACCGGGTTGAAGAGGCCAGCGCCACTTCTTTCTTCGCCTACGATGAAATCCAGTTGGCGGACAAGCTGACCCTGACCGCAGTCCTGCGCTACGAAGACATCGAAACCGAGCAGCAGCGCTACAACGACCCGGAGCGCAACGAGAAAGGCAGCAGCAAATCCAATCAAGTGGACGAGTGGCTGCCGGGCCTGGGCCTGGTGTACGGCCTGAATGACCAGTGGAGCCTGCTGGCCGGCGTACATCGCGGCTTTGCACCTCCCGGCGCCGGCGCTGACGATGGGCAGGGACCGGAACTCTCCACCAACTACGAATGGGGTGCACGTTTCAACAACGGCAGCCTGCGCGGCGAAGTGATCGCGTTCTTCAGCGATTACGAAAACGCGATCCAGAATTGCTCGGTAGCTGTGCGTTGCGACAACGGCGCAGAGAGCGGCACCTTCCAGCTCGGCGAGGCAGAGATAAAAGGTCTGGAGGCGTCGATTGGCAACCACTGGGTTCTCGCCAACGGCTGGGCCATACCATTGCGCGCCAGCTATACCTACACCGATGCGGAAATCACCAAGGACAGCGACACCTATATCTTCAACAACGGAGAGAGTGGTATAGCGGCTGGCGACAACCTGGCTCACCTGCCGGAAAACGTCTTCGCCCTTTCCGCCGGCCTGGACAGCGGAGCCGCCTGGCGTGTCAATCTCACCGCCGCCTACCAGGACGAGATGTGCGTCAGTAACGAATGCAATCGCGGCGGCACCGACCGGTTCGCCTACACCGAATCCCTGTGGGTACTGGACGCCGCCGCCCACTACGATTTCAGCGAGGACCTGACCGCTTACCTGAAGGTGGACAACCTGTTCGACGAGCAGGCCATCGTCAACCGCGGCCCGGACGGCGCCCGCGCCAACCGCCCGCGCACCGCGACACTGGGTACGAAGTTCGTCTTCTGATCCAGAAGGCTACCGGTAACAAAAAAAGCCGCGGGCAAACCCCGCGGCTTTTTTATTTCCCCTTGTAGGAGCGGCCCATGGCCGCGATCGGTCTATGCCACGAAGTGACGTCGATCGCGGCCATGGGCGGATGGCCGCCCCACCGCTCCTACAGGTCTTCCTTCATTTATTAGTCCAGGTTATCAACCCAGGTGCACAAAGTGCGCCTTCAGGTAGCGCGTCTCCGCAATCGCCGGGTGCACCGGATGGTCCGCCCCCTGGCCGCCGCTGCTGAGCAAAGCCGCCGGCCGGCGCAACTTGTGCGCCGCGCCGCGCACGCAGTCCAGCAATTCGTCCGCAGCCAAGTGCATGGAGCAGGAAGCGCTCACCAACAGGCCGTCTGCGGCCAGCAGCCGCATCGCCAGTTCGTTGATATGCCGGTAAGCGGCCAGCCCCGCCTTGTGATCCTTGCGCCTTTTTATAAAGGCGGGCGGGTCCAGCACCACTACATCGAACTGCTCGCCCCCGGCCACCATGGCTTTCAACACATCCACCGCCTTGCCGCGCTCGGTGTGCAGCCGGTCCGCCAGTTTGTTGTGCTCGGCGTTGGCACGACACCAATCGAGGGCCTGTTCCGACGCGTCCACACAGGTGGCGCTGTCGGCGCCGCTGGCCAGCGCCTGCACCCCCCAGCCACCGGCATAGGAAAACAGATCCAAAACCTTCTTCCCTTTCACCCACTGGTTCAGCCGCGCACGGTTGTCCCGGTGGTCGTAGAACCAGCCGGTCTTCTGGCCCGCGTGCACCGGCGCCAGCAGCGGCACGCCGTTTTCCTCGAAGGGCACCATTTCCGGAACTTCGCCGAAGACCACTTCATTCACCAGCGGCATCTCCTCCATGGCGCGTCCCTGGTGATCGTTACGCAGCAGTATACCCTTCGGCTGAACCAGTTCGATCAGCATCCCGATCACCTGTTCCTGCAGCCGCTCCATGCCCCAGTTGCTCACCTGCACCACTAAGTAGTCGCCGAAGCGGTCCACCACCAACCCGGGCAGCCAGTCGGAGTCCCCGTACACCAGTCGATAGCTGGGGTGGGGGAAATAGCGCTGGCGCATCCCGAGTGCCGAGTGCAGCCGCTGGCGCAGCAGCTCTCCCTCCAGCGAGCCTTCCTCCCGGGACACCAGCCGGGCGCAGATCAGCTGGCCGGGATTGACGAAAGCGGTACCGAGCGCCTTGCCGCGATTATCGAGGACCTGGCACTGGCTGCCGGGTTCGATGCCTTTCAGGGGAGAGCGGCCGGTGTCCACTTCGTTGCTGTAGATCCACAGGTGGCCGCGTTTGAGGCGCCGGTCGGCGCCGGATTTCAGGATCAGTTGCTGTTCCACGCTCGGGGCTCCGGATTGCTGCCGGCAGCGCCGGCGGGGGCGCAATTGTTGGTCGCCGCAAAATGCTTTGCAAGGGGCGGCGGCGGTCAGATGGAAGTGGCTTGGCATATGGCAGTTTTTGCTGTGTATTTGTCATTACTGCCAGATTGTTCTGTGGAACCCTATGCCTATGGAAACCCCGCCGATAAAAGTGGCCATGGTCGTCTATCCCGGCGCCCAGTGCCTGGATATCACCGGCCCGCTGGAGGCCTTCTCCCTGGCCAGCCGGCAACTGGTCGAGGAGGGACGCCGCCGGGAGTCGGCCTACCGGATAGAGCTGTTGGCGGAGGAGGCCGGCCCGGTGCCTATGTCCTCCGGGATTGCGCTGACTGCCGATAAAGCCTACCGGGAAGCGGAGGGCATAGACACATTGCTGATCTGCGGCGGCATGGGAGACAGCACCCGCCGCCAGCAGGACAACGGCGAGCTCCTCCAGTGGCTGCGGCAAATGGCACCGCGGGTCCGGCGCCTGGGATCGATCTGCAACGGTGCGCTGATCCTCGCCAGCGCCGGCCTGCTGGACGGCCGCCGGGCCACCACTCACTGGCTGGATTTGGAGGAGCTGCAGACCTTCGCCGACATAGCCGTGGACCCGGATGCCATCTACGTGCGCGACGGTCCCGTCTACAGTTCCGCCGGAATCACCTCGGGCATCGATCTGGCCCTGGCGCTGGTGGAGGAGGACCTGGGGCGGCAGTTGGCGCTCGCCGTGGCGCGGAGACTAGTGCTCTACCTGAAACGTGACGGCGGGCAGAAGCAGTACAGCGCGCACTTGTCGAGCCAGGTGAAAAGCGATCAGTTCGGCTCCCTGGTGGAGTGGATTCGCGGCAATCTGCACAGGCCGTTGACAGTGGAGGAGCTGTCCCAGGCCGCCGCCATGAGCCCGCGCAATTTCGCCCGGCGGTTTCTCCGGGAAATGGGCGTCACGCCGGCCCGGTTTGTGGAACGGGCCCGGGTGGAAAAGGCCCGGCAGCTGCTGGCCGGACAATACCTTCCCCTGGAAAAGGTGGCCGGGCTTTGTGGATTCCGCTCACAGGAGCAACTGCGCCGGGCCTTCCGGCGCCAACTGGGCGTGCTGCCCAGCGACTACCAAAAACATTTCAACCCGTAAAAGCAGGAAAACATGCTCAAAAGAAACCGGAACAGAAAAATCCTGGCCGCCGTCTGCATGGCCATCTCGCTATTTTCCGCCAGCGGTTCCGCCGTCTCGGAAAACCGGAAGCTCCAAGCGGCCGAATTTACCGCCGACGGTCAATTGATACGCCCGGAAAATATCGATCAATGGATCTTTCTCGGCGCCGCCGTGGGGCACGGCTACCCGGATGATGAAAGCCGCGCTTTCAGCCTGAACAGCCCGGGAATGATTCAAATCGTACAGATGGAGCCGGGCGCCTACCGGCACCTGAAACAGCACGGCAACTACGCCGACGGCACAATGCTGTCCCTGTCCTTTTTCAACACCCAGGAAAAACCTTCTCCGGCTGTGGATGGCGTAGTGCAAAAGGATCTGGCGAGTTTTGAAATCCATGTCCTGGACCGGGAAAAATACTCCGACAAGCGCGCTTTCTTCCTGTTCCAGAATGGAGATAACACCGCCGGCATGATTCCGAAAGGCAATGCCTGTGTCGGCTGCCACGAAAAGGATGCGGAATATGACGGCACCTTCGTCCAGTTCTATCCGGTACTCAGGGATCGGCTGTTGCCAGAGAGTTTGTGACAAAACAGCCGGGCAGGGTTGAGAAACAAGAAAAGAAAGAAAAAATGTAACTACTCTCCCCTCCCCCGCTTGCGGGGGAGGGGCTGG
>NZ_JBOFOC010000088.1:0-15011 GCF_051659245.1 Microbulbifer sp. | reverse complement strand
GGCCGCGATCGGTCTGTAGGGTAACCACCTTTGATCGCGGCCATGGGCCGCTCCTACAATTTGCGAGCCCCGAGCCCCGAGCCCCGGGGTCCCGAGTCCCGGGTCCCGGGTCCCGGAATTGCGGGCCTGCGGCCCGCTTGCGGAGCTGGAGCTCCGCGGTCCCGGGGACTCAAAGCAAGTGCAGCAGGTGCGAGAGCAGCAGCAACAGCGCCACGAGTTGCCAGAACAGCAGTGGATTGCGCTCCATCAGCGGGCGGTCTTCTCCCGCGGTGAATTCCGAATTAGGGGTGTGCAGGTCGTGCACGAATTCCGACAGCGCCGGATAGCGGTGGCGCGGGTCCGGAGCGCAGGCCTTCCGCAGTGCGCCGTCTATCCACTCGGGAATATCGGCGCGGTGTTGCCGGGCGCTGATGTACTGCATCCCGGCGTAGCTTTTCAACTGGTAGTGGCGGCTGCCGAAGCGCTCCCGGTAGGGGTAGTGACCGGTGAGCAGTTCGTAGGTGATCACGCCCAGGGAAAAGATATCCGAGCGGTGGCTGGGACTGTCGCCGAAGAAGTACTCCGGGGCGGCGTAGTTCTTGCTGCCCGGCGGCGTGCCGTCGCGGAAGCGCAGGTGTTCCGCCAGGCCCGCGGCATTGGCGCCGCCCAGGTCGATCAGTTTCAGGCGGCCGTCCCTGGTAAGCATGATATTTTCCGGCTTCAGGTCTCCGTGAATAATCTCCATCCGCTGTAGCCGGCGCAGGGCGCTGACCAATTGGCCGATAAAGTCGCGCACCTGCTCCAACTCCGGCCGGGGGTTCAACTGCATCCACTGGCGCAGGTTCTGGCCGTCGATCGCCTCCATTACATGGTAGAGAAACTGCCGCCCGGACTTGGGTGGATGGATTTTGATGATGCCGGGGTGGTCCAGGCGGCGGCCAGTCCACTCCTCGGCGATAAAGCTCTCGATATAGGCCGGGTCGTCGGCAAAGTTGACCGATGGGGTTTTTATCGCGCAGAGAGTGCCGGTTTCCGTGTCCCGCGCCAGGTACAGCTGGCTGCGGGGGCTCGCCTGCAGCTCCTGCAGGATCAGGTAGCCGTCCAGTTTGTTGCCCGGGCTCAGGTCCGGGGGAAAGGGAAGCTGGCGGTTGTGGGCCAGCAGGTCGTCTCCCTCCGGCTGGGCCACCCGCTCAACCCGGCACACGGCCGCGCTCAGGTTGTCGCCGGAACCCGCGGCCAGAGCGGCGTCCACCAGGACCCGGGCCGGATCGTCATCCCCGCGCTGCAGGATTTCCGCCATCGTCGCCGGGGGCAGGTATTCGTGCACACCGTCGCTGGTCAGCAGGTAGATATCCCCGGGGTGCAGGGGCTCGCGGCGGTAGTCCACTTCCACATGGGCGTCCATTCCCAGGGCGCGGCTCAAAAAGGTCCGGCCGGGGCCGAGGGCGCGGCTGTGGTCGCGGGTGAGACATTCCAGTCTGCCGTCGCGCAGCCGGTGGATGCGGGAGTCGCCGATATGGATCAGGTGGGCACTGGCGCCCTTGAAGATGACCGCGGAGAAAGTGGTGAGCCAGCCCTGGGTTATCTCCCCGCCGCCCCCCTGGCGGTGGAGCCAGCCATTCAGGGATTGCAGCACCCGCGCCGCGGCCTGTTTTATGGTCCAGGTCTCGGGGGTGCTGTAGTAGTCGGATAGGAAGCCGCTGACCGCCGCCCGCGCCGCCGCGCCACCGGCTTCCGCAGAGGCGACGCCGTCGGCCACCGCGGCCAGGGCGCCGCGGTAGCGCAGTTCGACACCGCCGGGCACGCAGGTCGCGCAGGCATCGTCGTTGTTCTCGCGACGGCCGGCGAGGGAGGCGCTGAAAAATTCCAGCGACCCTTTTTCCCTCTCCCCCGGCCCCTCTCCCGCAAGCGGGAGAGGGGAGTGTTCGGTATCAAGCGACATCGATCAGCGACACGCTGCCGTCCGGCAGTACTTCGGCCATGTGCCCCTCGGGTTCTTCCATCAGAAGGGTGACGGCGAAGCCCAGTACCGCGGTGGCGGCGATCACCAGGAAGAAGACCTGGTAGGAAACCAGGCTCAGCACGGTGAGGTAGAAAACCGCACCGACATTGCCGTAGGCGCCGGTCATACCGGCGATCTGGCCGGTGAGGCGGCGCTTGATCAGCGGCACCACCGCAAACACCGCGCCTTCGCCCGCTTGCACAAAGAAGGAGCAGGCCATCGCCGCGCATACCGCCAGGTACAGGGGCCACTGCGCATTGATCTGGCTCATAGTGAAATAGCCCAGCGCCAGGCCGACAACCAGGATCAGCAGGGTGGACTTGCGTCCATAGCGGTCGCTGAACAGCCCCCCGGCGGGGCGCGACACCAGGTTCATGAAGGCGTAACCGGAGGCCAGCAGGCCGGCCTTAACCGGGTCCAGCTCGAAGGTTTCGGAAAAGAACAGGGGCAGCATGGAGACCACCGCCAGCTCGGAGCCAAAAGTGGCGAAATAGAGCAGGTTGAGCACCGCCACCTGTTTGAATTTGTAGCGGTGGATGGGTGCCGGCGGGTTGGTGAATACCTCGCGGTTGATGCTCCAGGTCTTTCTGGCGTCGAGCAGATAGAGAAGTCCCAGGCCACAGTAAATCACAGTGGCCCAGAAGCTGGAGATCATGTTGACGCCCGAGGAGAGCTTCCAGGTGAGCAGCGCCAGCGCCGCGTACATGGGCAGTTTCATTACCAGCAGCAGTACGAAATCCCCCGTGCTGGTCACTTCCATGGCACCGATTTTCTTCGGCTTGAAATAAGTGGAGCCCTTGGGGGTGTCTGTAACCGTGGCGTAATAGATAAAGCTGTACACCAGCGCGATCACACCGGTGAGGCCGATGGCGTAGCGCCAGCCGTCGTCGCCGCCGAAAATCAGCGCGACGGTGGGCAGGGTCATGGCCGCGGCGGCGGAGCCGAAATTGCCCCAGCCGCCGTAGATGCCCTCGGCGGTGCCCAACTGGCGCGCCGGGAACCACTCGGACACCATGCGGATACCCACCACAAAGCCCGCGCCGATAAAGCCGAGCAGGAAGCGGCCCACGGCGGCCTGCGCGAAGCTGTCCGCCAGCGCGAAGATGAAACAGGGCACGCTGCCCACCGCCAGCAGCAGCGAATAGGTGAGGCGCGGGCCGTATTTGTCGGTGAGCATGCCGATGACGATGCGCGCCGGGATGGTCAGCGCCACATTGAGGATCAGCAGGGTTTTCACCTGGTCCGGGGTGAGCGACAGGCTGTCGGCAATGGCCATCAGCAGCGGCGCGTGGCTGAACCAGGCGAAGAATGAGATAAAGAAGGCCACCCACGTGAGGTGGAGGATTTTGGTTTTCCCGCGGAAGGAAAACAGGTTCAGGGTATCGCTGGACATGGTGGTTTCCTTTTATTCGATTTTTCCGCGGGCATAAAAAAAGCCCACGGGTTCGGCCCTGGGGCCGCTGCCGGTGGACTTCGTTGTCCGTTCATTGATTTTTTGCCATTGGGGCGAGTACAGGGTTCGCCCCTACAAGCAAATCGTCATGTGGGTTTGGTATTCAAATTACGTGCCATCACTTTTGGCGCTGCAGGAACTCCTCAGTCTGCCGGTACAGCTCCGGGCGGAATGCCCCCGCGGCCTGCGGATTTACCTGGGAGAATTCCCGGCAGAGTTCCAGCAGCTGGGCTGCCTTTTCCTCTGTGGGGCGGCCGTAGTCCCCATCGGCGAACAGGTGCCAGCCGCTATTGGCCGCGGCGTCGGAATCGCTGCGGCGGTACAGCTGGTCCGCCAGTGAGGGAGCGACCAACTCTTCCGGCAGCCCAAGGTATTCCTCCCGCGCCAGCAGCGCGGTGGCGTCCCGGCGCCGGGCGGGCTCGGCCAGCCAGCGGCAGGCCTGCAGCAGTGCGGCGCGCAGGGCCATGTGGGCAACCGGGTGGGCGCTGTGCCAGCTTTCGGTGACCGCCAGTACCTTCTCCGGCATGGCGGGCAGCAGAGTGTTGCATGGGGTGGCGATTACGCCGATGCCCCTTCGCGCGGCCATGGTGTTCCAGGGTTCACCCACGCAATAGCCGTCGATTTCCCCCCGCTCCAGGTTGTCCACCATCTGTTCCGGCGGCAGCACCAGCAACTGCAGGTCCCGATCCGGGTCGATCTCCGCGGTGCGCAGCCAGCGGCGCAGCTGCAGTGCGTGACTGGAAAAAGGGTACACGGTGGCAAAGCGCAGCGGTGCTTCGCCACTTGGGCGCGCGCGCAGGTATTCCTTCAGCGCCCGGCCGACCTGCCCGCCATCGCAGTCACCCGACGGCAGTGGCAGCTCGCGATAGAGGGACTCCGCCAGGGTGATGGCGTTGCCGTTGCAGCTCAGGATCAGGCCGCTCAGCAGTTGTTCTCCGCACTGGGGGAGGGTCTGTGCCAGGGTCAGCGGCATGGGGGCGAGCATAGCGGCGGCGTCGGCGGCGCCGCCGATCAGCTTGTCGCGCAGGGTGGCCCAGGAGGTCTCCCGTTGCAGTTGTACTTTGAGCCCGAAGCGGCTGAAAAAGCCCATTTCCCGGGCGACGATCAGCGGCGCGCTGTCGGTGAGGCGCAGGTAGAGCAGCTTGAGGTGATTCTTTTCGGGGCTCAGGGGAGTAGGCATGGGTGGCTCGATTTTTGGGGCTGAAGGCTCATTTTTTGGGCTGAGGGCTCATTTTTTGGGGGTGAAGGCTCAATTTCCGGGCTGAAGATGTTGAATGATTCGCTCCGCCACCACGCGCATGGTGGCGTTACTGCTCATGGCCAGGTTGCGCAGGGTCTTGTGCGCGGCCTCTTCGCTGAGGTTCTTCTTGGCCATCAGCAGGCCCTTGGCCCGCTCGATGGCCTTGCGTTCGTCCAGTTGCTGGCGGGTGCGCTCCAGGGACAGGCGCAGCTGTTGGTAGCTGCGGAACTGGGCCATGGCGATCTCGATCGCCGGCGCCACCCGCTCTGCGCTGATGCCCTCGGACATATAGGCGCTCACTCCGGCCTCCACCGCACGGGCGATAAAGCCCGCACCGCCGCGGGGGGAGAACATGGCTACCGGGGTGGGGTTCTGGCGGTTGATGATCGCCAGGCTTTCGAGGATGTCGCGGTCGGGGGACTCGATATCGATCAGCACGATATCCGGCCGATGCCTCTCCACATGGAGGAGCAGGCCCTCGGCGCTGTTGAGCTGGGCCAGCAGGCGATAGCCGGCCGAGCGCAACTGGGCACAGACCATTTCCGCCCGCTCGGGGTGGTCGTCGACCAGCATTATGCCGAGAGATTTATTCATCGCTATCAGTGTCTTATTGTCAGTGACCGGTCGTTGCGGTCCAGTGCCAGCAGTTCGGAGTCAAAAAAGCCCGGTGGCGCCGGGATTCTCTGCCGCGGGGAAAAAGCAATCAAAAGCTGTGCCAAACGGAGTTTCCTGGTAAACAGCCGGTGGTGGCTGTGTTACCTTTAGCGGGGTCTGAGGTTTTTGCACGCTCGTGGTGCAGGAGGTGATATGGTGGCCTGTTTTTGGTGCGAGCCTGATGTCTCTGCCTTGTTTTGGGCCTTGTGAGGGTGCGACAGTCGATGGCATGATGATTGCGGTGCATTTTGGTGTGATCTTGAAACCGAACTTGAGCGTTCTCCCGGAGGCTGCCAGCTCAGGACATCCAAACCGATAGAAACAAATATTCACAAACACCGAGCCCTCAAACCTAAGTTCTCCGAATAGGGTTTGTTGGCCGTGAACCGGTCTGCCCGGTTCACCAGGGTCGGCGGAGAAATCCGTCGGCCTCCCGAACTTGGAAAGGCGTTTGATGCTAGAAGATAACCTCGGACGCAGGTTCTATTACCTGCGCCTGTCCGTGACCGATGTGTGCAACTTCCGCTGCAACTACTGCCTGCCGGAAGGCTACACCGCGGCGGACGACAGCCCTCACCTCACCGTCGCCGAGGCGGCGACGGTGATCCGCGCCTTTGCCAGCCTGGGCACGCAGAAAGTGCGCCTGACCGGCGGAGAGCCCTCCCTGCGCGCCGACCTCCCGGAAATCATTGCCGCCGCCAAAGGCACCCCCGGCATCCGCCGCGTGGCGGTGACCAGCAATGGCTACAAGCTGCCCAGGGTGATCGATTGCTGGCGGCGGGCGGGTCTGGACCAGCTCAATATCAGCATCGATAGCCTGCAGCCGGACGAATTCGCGCGGATTACCGGCCACGACTGCCTCCCGAAGGTGCTCGAAGGAATCGACCGCGCCCTCGAACTGGGCGTGACCACCAAGGTCAACGCGGTGCTGCTCAGCGACGGTGCGGGGCGGCGCCTGCGGGACTTCCTGTGCTGGCTCCGGGACACACCGGTCACCCTCCGCTTTATCGAACTGATGCGCACCGGGGACAACCGGGAATTCTTTGCCAGCAATCACCTGCGCGGCGAGACCATCGAACAACAGCTGGTGCGCGACGGCTGGCAACTGCTGCCCCGCGAGCGCGACGCCGGCCCGGCGCGGGAATACAGCCACCCCGACTACCGCGGGCGCATCGGCCTGATTACCCCCTACAGCGAGGATTTCTGCAGCAGCTGCAACCGCCTGCGGATTTCCGCCCAGGGCCGCCTGCACCTGTGCCTGTTTGCGGAACAGGGCATGGACTTGCTCGAAGAGATCCGCCGCGGCGACACCGAGGTGCTCGCGGAGAGAATTCGTGCGCTGGTGACACAAAAGGCACCCAGTCACTATCTGCAGCAGGAGCGGGTGGGAGCCACGCGCAACCTGGCGATGCTCGGTGGCTAGTGGATTGAAAGTCTGCCCGGTGGTGCTGGCCGGCGGCCAGTCGCGCCGGATGGGGCGCGACAAGGCGCTGCTGCAATTGCCCGACGGGCAGACCCTGTTGCAGCGGGCGCAATCGCTGCTGCGCAATCTGCGGGCTCCCGGAGACGTGGAGTTCCTGCCACCGCTGGTCAGCGGAGACCGTCCCGGCGGCATTGCCGATAGCGCCGTTGCCCGCGGACCCTTGGGCGGCCTTCGTTCGGTGGCCGAACACCTCCGCCGGGAACAAATAGCCTGCGATGCTCTGCTGGCGATTCCGGTGGATATGCCGCTGCTGGGGGCGGAGCAGCTGGAAAAACTTTGCGCCGAAGGGATTGGAAGCGGAGAGGGGGCACTCTGTTTTGGCCGCTGTTATCTGCCGCTGTGGCTGCGCCTGGATGAATCCAGCCGCGATTACCTTCAGGGGGCCATAACGCCGGGAAACGATGCCTCGATAAAGGCGCTGATCAGGGAATTGGGAGGGCGGCAGCTGGAAATGCCGCCGGGAAACTGGCACATCAACCTGAATCGCCCGGATGAGTTTTCAGAAATCTACGGAGCGGTTATTTTTGAAAATTGAGAGAATTTCAATGCAGCAGACAGAGAAAGGCACAGCGCTAACCATTGCCGTACTCACGGTATCCGATACCCGCACTGAAGAGACGGACACCTCCGGCCAATACCTGACTGAAGTTGTCGGGTCTGCCGGCCACCAGCTGTGGGAAAAGAAAATTGTTCCCGACGATATTTACCAACTGCGCGCCCGGGTTTCCCAGTGGATCGCCGAGCCAGAGGTACAGGTAATCCTGACCACCGGCGGTACCGGCTTCAGCGGCCGCGATTCCACTCCCGAGGCACTGGCACCGCTGTTCGACAAACAGGTGGAGGGCTTTGGCGAACTCTTCCGCGCGATTTCCTTTGAGGAAATCGGCTCCTCCACCATCCAATCCCGCGCCCTGGCGGGAATCGCCAACAACACCCTGATCTGCTGTATGCCCGGCTCCACCGGCGCCTGCCGCACCGCCTGGGAAAACATCCTCCGCGAACAGTTGGATTCGCGGCACCGCCCGTGCAATTTCGTTGCGCACCTGAAGGGGAGGGCACAGTAATGAGTTTGACGCACCTCAACCGGCGCGGCGAGGCCAGTATGGTGGATGTCACCGACAAGTCGGTGACCGAGCGCAGTGCACGCGCCGAATCCTGCGTGCAGATGAGTGCGGATGCCTTTGAACAAATGCTCGCGGGGCAGAATAAAAAGGGCGACGTGCTGGCCACCGCGCGTATAGCCGGCATCCAGGCGGCGAAAAAAACTGCCGACCTGATCCCCCTCTGCCATCCACTGGCGCTCACCAAGGTGCAGTTGGATTTTGTTTTGGAGCGCGAGACCCTCAGCGTCAGAATTCTCAGTTTCTGCCGCCTGGCCGGGCGCACCGGGGTGGAAATGGAAGCGCTGACCGCGGCTTCGGTGGCGGCGTTGACTATCTATGATATGTGCAAGGCGGTGGACCCGGCCATGGTGATCGGTCCCACCCGCCTGCTGGAAAAAAGCGGCGGCAAGCTGGGTCACTGGCGACGGGCACCGGACCTGGAGGAGGAGTAATGGTGATCAGGGTATTGTTTTTCGCCGGGCTGCGGGAAAAGCTCGATTGCGCCGCGCTGGAGGTGGACAGTGAGGGCCTCGAAACCCTGGCGGATCTGCGTGAGAAACTGGGCGAGCGCGGCGATCCATGGCGGCGGGCGCTGGCGGACGCCAGCCTGCAGATGGCGCTCAACCAGCATCTCGCTACGGCGGCCAGCCCGGTGGCGGCCGGCGACGAAGTGGCCTTTTTTCCGCCAGTCACCGGGGGTTGAAAAATGGCTGTCTCGGTGGCTGTACAGCTGGAGGCTTTCGATGTGGGCGCGGAGTATGCCCGGTTGCGCGCGGGGAATACCCGCGACGGCGCCGCGACGATGTTTGTGGGTTCGGTGCGCGATTTTAACCTGGGTACCGGCGTCAGCCGCCTGGAGCTGGAGCACTATCCCGGTATGACCGAGCGGGTGCTGGGGGATATTGCCGAACAGGCGCGCCGGCGCTGGCAGCTCGGCCGGGTGCGCATCGTGCACCGGATCGGCCCCTTGGACCCGGGTGAGGATATCGTCTTTGTGGGGGCCAGCGCGGAACACCGCCAGGCGGCACTGGATGCCTGTGCTTTTATCATGGACTGGCTGAAGAGCCGCGCCCCTTTCTGGAAAAAAGAAAGAGGTGCGGGCGGCGAACGCTGGGTGGAGGCGCGGGAGAGTGACCGGGAGGCGCTTGAAAAGTGGTAAAAAATCCTGTTCCCCGGAATTTTTTGCTGCCTGTTTCTGCTCTCCGTTCTGCTGTTATTACTGGGCCGTTATTGACGAGTTGCAACTGCTTGCGGAGCGCTTCGGGCAGGTGACTGAAAGGAGGGTGACCGTCGCGGAAAACCACCGGCGCCTCTCCGCAGCGCAAACCCCCTTTCCGCAGCGGATATCAGACTCTCCGTCGGCCGGCCCTCCCCGAACAGCCTGCTCAACTGACTGCCGGCGACTCTGGTAGACAGTCGCCCCTGGACGAGGGCCGCGTGCGTCTGTACCTGGACTATGATGATCGGAAACTGTGGACGGAAATCTCCAAATATTCCTGGAAAGGTTACAGTTGAAACCTGGACAATCACTTTTTGCACAGTTCAAGGCGGGGAGTTTGCAGGGGCTGTAGAGGAAGTCAGGTTGTTCTTTGAGCACCGATCTCGATGCGAAATCCCACAGCTTGTACTACATGTTATAAGTCTTACTAATTGCCTGTTATTAATGAATTTGCTTTTCATCTTCTTCGAGGACGTTTACACTCTCGCCGATCTGGTCTGACCAATTATTTTTGAAGTAGTAACAACAGGGAATAGTTTAATTTGTAACTAAATAACAGTTATTGGAGGGAGCACTGCGGTGATTATAGCGATACCAAAAGAGTCCGCGGCGGGTGAAGCGAGAGTGGCCGCCACGCCGGAATCTGTGGGGCGCCTGCGCAACCTGGGTTTTTCCGTGGCGGTGGAAAAGGGGGCCGGTGCTCCGGCCAGCTTTACCGACGCGGCCTACCGTGAGGCCGGGGCGGAAATCCGTGACGATATTAAAAGCTGCCTGGACGGGGCGGGCCTGGTACTCAAGGTACAGGCACCCACCGACAGCGAGCTGGAACTGATCCCCTCGGGGACGACCCTGGTGGCCTTTCTCAAGCCGGCGCAAAGTCCCGAACTGCTGGAAAAACTGGCTGAAAAAAATATCAACGCACTGGCTGTGGAATCCGTTCCGCGCATATCCCGCGCGCAGAAAATGGATGCCCTCAGTTCCATGGCGAATATTGCCGGTTACCGCGCGGTGATCGAAGCTGCGCACAATTTCGGGCGCTTCTTTACCGGGCAGATTACCGCTGCGGGCAAGGTGCCGCCGGCCAAGGTGCTGGTGATTGGCGCCGGCGTGGCCGGGCTCTCCGCCATCGGCACAGCCAAAAGCATGGGCGCCATAGTGCGCGCTTTCGATACCCGCGCCGAGGTGCGCGAGCAGGTAGAGTCCATGGGAGCGGAATTCCTCACTGTTGAAATCGAGGAGGAGGGCTCCGGCACCGGCGGCTACGCCAAGGAAATGTCCGAGGAATTTATCGCCGCGGAAATGGCCCTGTTCCGCGAGCAGGCCAAAGAGGTGGACATCGTTATTACCACCGCGCTGATTCCCGGCAAGCCCGCGCCCAAGTTGTGGCTGGCGGACATGGTCGACAGCATGGCCGAGGGCTCGGTGATCGTGGACCTGGCGGCGGAGAACGGCGGCAACTGTGATTACACGGTAAGCGGCGAAAAGGTGGAAAAAAGTGGTGTGACCATTATCGGCTACACCAACCTGCCCAGCCGTGCGGCCACCCAGTCCTCCAGCCTCTATGCGACCAACCTGGTTCACCTGCTGAGCGAGCTCACCCCGGAAAAAAATGGCGAGATCACTATCGATTTCGACGACGAGGTGATCCGCGGTGCGACTGTGGTGAAGGAGGGCGAGGTTACCTGGCCGCCGCCCCCGCCCAAGGTTTCCGCGACGCCGCAGAAAAAAACAGAGCCGGTGGCTCAGGTGGAAGCGGAGAAAAAACCTGAAAAGAAAAAATCGCCCCTGTCGTTGCTGGTTTTCTGGCTGGTGGCGGGCGGCCTGCTGCTGGCTCTCGGACGGGTGGCACCGGCGGAGTTCGTATCCCATTTCACCGTATTCGTTCTCGCGGTGTTCGTGGGCTGGCAGGTGATCTGGAATGTAACTCACGCGCTGCACACGCCGCTGATGAGTGTCACAAACGCCATTTCCGGCATTATTGTGGTGGGCGCACTGTTGCAGGTGGGGGGCACTGGCTCAGGCCTGGTGACCCTGCTCGCATTCATCGCGGTACTGGTGGCAAGCATCAACATCTTCGGCGGTTTCTTCGTGACCTACCGCATGCTGAAAATGTTTCGTCGCTAAGGAAAAAGGAGAAAGACAATGAACGGTATGATTTCCATGGCTTATCTTTTTTCCGCGGTGATGTTTATTTTGAGCCTCGGAGGATTGTCCAGCCACGAGACCGCGCGCCGCGGCAATATCTACGGCATGGTGGGTATGGCGGTGGCGATTATCGCCACTATTGCCGCTATCGTTTCCGGCGCCTACTGGATGGTTGCGCTGGCGATGGTGGTGGGGGCGGTGATCGGCCTGTCGCTGGCGCGACGGGTGGCGATGACGCAGATGCCGCAGATGGTGGCACTGCTGCACAGCTTTGTGGGCCTGGCGGCGGTGCTGATCGGCTGGGGCGGTTTTCTCGATCCCCGGGTACAGCTCACCGGTGCCGAACATATTGTGCACAATACCGAAATCTACCTGGGGGTATTTATCGGTGCGATCACCCTCACCGGTTCTCTGGTGGCCTTCGGCAAACTGCAGGGGCTGGTTTCCAGCAGACCGCTGACCCTGCCCGCGCGGCACTGGCTCAACCTGTTGGCGCTGGTGGCGACCGTGGTACTGGGCGCGCTGTTTGTGCCGGCGGACCTCTCCCCGGGCACGGTGATCAACCTGCTGATCATGACCGCCATCGCCCTGTTGCTGGGTATTCACCTGATCGCCGCCATCGGCGGTGCCGATATGCCGGTGGTGATCTCCATGCTCAACAGCTACTCCGGCTGGGCCGCCGCGGCCACCGGCTTTATGCTGGGCAATGACCTGCTGATCGTGGTGGGCGCGCTGGTGGGTTCCTCCGGTGCCATCCTCAGCTACATCATGTGCCGCGGTATGAACCGCTCCTTTGTCAGCGTGATCCTCGGCGGCTTCGGCTCCGACGGCAGCGCGGAAGTGGAGGGAGATATCGACGGCGAGGTGCGCGAAACCTCCATCGACGAACTGGCGGACGACCTGAAGGCGGCCGACAGCATCGTAATTACCCCCGGCTTCGGTATGGCCGTGGCCCACGCCCAGCAGGCGGTGAGCGATATCACCGACAAGTTGCGCAAAGCGGGCAAGACGGTGCGCTTCGGCATCCACCCGGTGGCCGGCCGCCTGCCCGGGCATATGAACGTGCTGCTCGCAGAGGCCAATGTGCCCTACGACATAGTGCTGGAAATGGACGAGATCAACGGCGATTTTCCCGATACCGACCTGGTGCTGGTGATCGGCGCCAACGACACCGTCAACCCGGACGCGGTGGAAAAGCCCGGCTCCCCCATCGCCGGTATGCCGGTGCTGGAAGTGTGGAAAGCGGACAAGGTGGTGGTGCTCAAGCGCTCCATGGCCTCCGGTTATGCCGGCGTAGCCAACCCGCTCTTCTACAAGGAGAACGCGCGGATGCTGTTTGGCGATGCCAAGGACAGTTTGCAGGCGGTGCTGGGGAAATTGACAGGTTAATTCCAACCGTCAGTTTATAACAGCCTATCTTCCGTTGAGTGTCTCGCTCCCCATCTGACCCGGGTTGCGCGTAACCCGGGTTTACCTTTACTCTTCCACTGCCTTGGCCGCTCTGTATTGCAGAGCGGTCGGTTTCGCCGGAGAGCCTTTCAACCTGTTTATCAGGGAAAAATACAAGAATAACCTTCCAGCATGTGCCGGAGCTGATCGTGGCCGGCAATGCGATTGGTAATCTTCGAGGTCTCCAAAAAATTACAACAAGGGACCTTGGATATGGACGTTTTTTTCCGCCGCTTGAGTCTATCGACTTTCTTTGCCCTGAGTGCTTTTGTCCTCGCCGCCTGTGGCGGCGGTGGTGGCAGCAGTGATAGCAATAACTTCAGTAGCAGCAGTAATAGCAGCAGTGGTTCCGGCACCTGGGAACCTGGTGTCTTCCTGCCAGCGTCGACTTTCGCAAGCCAGTGCGTGAATCCGCGTAGCGGTACCAACCCTGAGACAGGTGCTCCCTATAGTGATGTGCAGGGTACCCGCCTGGACGAGAACAACTGGCTGCGCTCCATGAGTAACGATCTCTACCTGTGGTACGACGAGATCGAAGACAAGGATCCCGCGGACTTCAACGATTCCATCGACTACTTCAAACAGCTGCAAACCTTCGCCCTGACACCGACCGGAGCGGAAAAAGATAGGTTTCACTTCACGGAGCCGACCGAGGACTGGGTCGCCCAGTCCCAGTCCGGCGTTTCGGTGGGCTACGGGTTGGAATGGGCGCTGCTTGAGCGAGATCCCCCGAATCGTAGGGCGGTGGTGGCCTACACGGAAACCGAGGACGGTTCCGGCCTGCCGGCTGTTGTGACGCGCGGCGCGGAAGTCTTGTCCGTTGATGGTGTTGTGCTTGCCAACGGGGATGACGTGGACACCTTGAATGCGGGTATGTGGCCGTCGGAGAAGGGAGAAAGGCATACTTTCGAACTACTGCCCCTGGGCGCGACCGACCCGGTAGAGATCACCCTGGTCGCCGACGCCGTTACTTCAGAACCGGTACAGCATGTCAAAGTCATTGATGGAGCCATGGAGCGCCGCATCGGCTATATGCTGTTTAACGACCATATCGCCACGGCGGAGCCGGCGCTGGTGGAGGCGGTCAATGAGCTTAGGAGTGAGGGGATCGACGAGTTGGTGCTGGATATCCGCTACAACGGCGGCGGCTACCTGTATATTGCCAGCCAACTGGCTTACATGATCGCGGGAGATGTGCCCACGGAGGGACAGCCGTTCGAGCAGGTAATCTGGAACGACAAGCATCCGGAAACCGATCCGGTTACCGGCCGGCCGCTGACGCCCGCCCCCTTCTACAACGTTACCTCCGACAACAGCAGCCTGCAGGCGGACCTGCCGCTGCCTGCGCTGGACCTGCCACGGGTGTTTGTGCTGACCAGTGGCGGCACCTGCTCGGCGAGCGAGTCGATCATGAACAGCCTGCGCGGCGTAGGCGTCGAGGTGGTCCAGGTGGGCGCCACTACCTGTGGCAAACCCTACGGCTTTTACGGCCTGGACAACTGCGGCACTACCTATTTCACGATTCAGTTCAAGGGAGTGAATGCCAAGGGGTATGGCGACTACACCGACGGCTTTTTCCCCGACGGCAGCACTGGGACCGATGCGGACCTTCCCGGCTGCAGGGTGGGCGACGATTTCACCCACCTGCTCGGAGATGAAAACGAGGCCCGGCTAGCTGCCGCGATTCACTATATTGAAACCGGCTCCTGCCCGGAAATTCCGGCGACGGCCTTTGCTCGCGGCGCCATAGGCGGCTCACTGTCGGATACCGATGCGCGGGTTCTCAAATCCATCTGGCGCAGCAACCGGATCATGGTGAGGTAAGTCGATGAAAGTTTCCGCATATGCCAAGTACGCCCTCGTCACCCTGTTGCTGACCGCCTGCAGTTCACAGCCGGCGCAGGGAAACCCTGTCCCCGCGCTGCGCGTTGATGTGAGTCGGGAATCCAATGTCGAGCTGGAGAGAGTGGTTTCCGAGGCCCTGCACGGCGCCCCGGTGACCCTGGCAGAGGATGCATTCACCGGCGAGAGCACCCTGATTATCGAGCGCAACCCGCCACAGAACCTGCAACAGCGCCCCCTCCAGGGGCGCGATATGGACCGGCCCAAGAAATTCCGGTTGCTGCTCAGCGGCGAGCGCTGCTGGCTGGAGCGGGAGTCCGACGGCGAGCGTTGGGAACTCGTGCAGACCAAGTGCGTACCTGCCGGCGGTTAGAGTTTTCTTGCATGTTGTTGTAGGAGCGGCCCATGGCCGCGATCGGCCTCGCTTACGTAGCGCAGACCG
>NZ_JBOFOC010000087.1:0-1448 GCF_051659245.1 Microbulbifer sp. | reverse complement strand
GGCTCCTATGTATGGACTCGCCCCCACTGTCAAACCTGCTTTTCAACACTGCTACCCGGCTGCATCTATGTATCAGGCCTATTCGAGGAAGCTGTCATCAGCTTCTGGCCAACATTGTGTGAGCTTGCGGTATGCCTATTACATTCAGACCTCGAAGGCCAGTAGGAGCCAAGGCATCAATCCGCAACGGTCTTACCTGGGGTCAATGTTTTCTAGCAGAGGTTGGAGCGACTTCGCGCCCCGGTGGCAGAACTCGGTGGATCAGTGACTCATTTCCGCCTGCCTGTCATTAACTGGCTGGCGTTGATAAGTCTGTTCATTCTGTAGCAGCACCCAGGCGATCCGTAGGTTGCGGTTGGCTAACCTCACCGCCGCCTCTTTGCGCCCCAGGCGACTCAGCCAGCCCAGCAAGCGGCGATCATCCGGTTGCTGCGAATCAGGCCGTAGTTGTTGGAGGACCGCATGCGCGCCCTGGATCATCAGGCTGCGCAGGTAGCCATCGCCTCGCTTGCTCATCTTGCCCAGGCGGATCTTTTCTCCGCTGCTGTGCTGATCAGGCACCATGCCGAAGTAAGCCGCATATAAGCGGGCATTGGCGAAACGTTCAGGTTCGGTTTGCTTGGCCAGCAGCGCGGTGGCGATGATCGGGCCGACTCCGCGCACCGTCATCAGTCGTTTCGCGGTCTTGTCCGCGTTCGCAGCAGCTTCCAAGCGCCCGCTCAAGACGTTGATGCGTTCGCCCAATTGCCGCCATTCACCCAGCAATTCGTCGATCAACTCCCGCAGTATCTCCGGCAGTGGCTGCGTTGCATCTTCCAGCACCCTCGGTATCACGTGGCTGATAGCCGCATCGCCTTGCGCCAGAGCCACGCCGTGCTCCAGCAGCAAACCGCGCATCTGATTACTCATCGCCGTACGCCGACGCACATAACCCTGCCGAGCGCGATGCAGCGCCTGCATGGCCAGCGAGGCAGCGCTTTTGATGGGCACGGCTGAAATCTTGCTATCGCGACCGGCGCGCAAGATCGACAGGGCATCGTTACGATCATTCTTCGCACCGCTGCGGTGACCCTCGACGAGACGAGCCGGAAGAATCCGTGCCAGGTTGCCTTGCCCCTGTAGCTGCCGTGCCCACGCCTGAGCACCTGGGCCAGTTTCAACCAGCACGACGACACTCGGCGGCAACTTGCACAGAAACTCGTAGAACGCCTCACGCGACTTGATCCGCGCCTCGTAACGCACCTGACCAAGAGCGTCTTCTCCCGCCACCTGAAAGACCCGCTTGGCAAGATCGACTGCCACTGTCGTGCAGGCCGATAGATCGTTTAAGGCCTGGGATTGATTAGTTGCTGTATGCTTTTTCATGGACTCGCCCTCGCTGCCGTTGGCTTCTTAGACTGCCACCGTGGCGCATTGACGCCTCAGCGTGGGCGAGTCCATGTAATTAC
>NZ_JBOFOC010000086.1:0-1372 GCF_051659245.1 Microbulbifer sp. | reverse complement strand
CGCCAGTCTGGCGATATATGCCCACAATAAGCGACAACGCGACGGATACCGGCCCGAACGATGCGGTCGGCACAAATGGCGCACGGAAACAGCGGCGAAACGTACAGCGTACACGCGGACAAGTCTTCGCCCGGCGCAGCCTGTCGAATTGCGTTGTCTTCGGCATGAATTACGACCGCGTGTTGTTCGTCGCGCGTCATGTTCAGAAAAACGGCGTCGTCGAAGTCGCGCGGCGGGCCGTTGTACCCAAGCGACGCAATAGACCGATTCGGGCGCACTATAGCCGCGCCGATGCGCTTACGCGGCCCTTTCGACCATCCGGCGACGTGTTCGGCAAGTTCAATAAATCGCGCGTCCCATTTGGACAGGGCTTCGCGCGGCACGTATGTTACGGCCATTACTGCGGCCAAAACTTGCCGGGGTTATAGTCTTCGGCCAAACCCCATTCGCGTTCGTTAGCAAGCTTCTTGCCGCGAATTTCGCCGCGTGCCTTCACAACCTGCGCGCGTTCGATGGCTTCGCGAATACGGCGGTCTTGTTCGCGCTTCGCTTTTATTTGGCCGAACTTCAAGTAGCAAGCCAAAGCAAGCGCCGAAAGTCCGATGGTAAGAAACAGCGGGTCGAAATTCATGTTCGTAACTCCTTTGTCGGGTACGTGCTAAGTTTCGTCGAACCTTCGCCGCTTGTCAAGCGTTATTCGTAACCCGGTATAACTTCGTTCGGGTTGCCGCCTGCGGCCTTGAAGCCTTGACAGTATCGGAACGCCTGTACGGCGTCCATTGTTCCGCCGCAGTTCGAACAAGTGAACTTTTGCCCGAACGTATACGGCGGGTCGCCTACTTCGAAACGATGGCGGGCGCAACCGTCAATCTTCGCCCGGTTGGCCTTGACGGCTTCGAACATTTCGCGCGCTTCGTCCTTATTCATCTTCGGCAACCCGCAACGACAAATCGCCTTTGATAATTACGACGCCGTGCCCTACGTCTTGCACCATAAAGCCGCCCGACACGTATTCAAGGTCGCCGCTATCCAGCAAGTCGCCAGCCCTTGCCAGCGCGTAGCCCATGCGGGCGCGTTCCTGCGGCGACAGGGCGGTAACGGTAGCCGAAGGAACCGGCACGTCGCGCCCATTGGCCCGCAGCAAGGCCGCAAGGAAGAAGCCGACAACAACGCCGACGGAAAGTACGCCCCAACCGATAAGCCAAGACATTTTCGTTACTCCTTCGTTAATAGTAATCGTAATCCGGTTCGTAATCCGGTTCGTTGTCAACGTCCGATTGCGAATACGAATATTCGCCCGGCCCCGCTTCGTAAAGCTTGTCGGCGATTGCGTCCAAGCCTTTTGGAAGGTCTTTGTAATCGACTTCTTCGC
>NZ_JBOFOC010000085.1:0-76710 GCF_051659245.1 Microbulbifer sp. | reverse complement strand
TTGTTTTGTCGGAGCGGGCCAGGCCCGCGAGGGGGGTTTGCCGCTAGATCGCGGGCAGGGCCCGCTCCTACAGGGGAAGTCCCGGAGGGTTAGGAATGTTCCGCATTCCCGGGCACAAAAAAACCGGCGCATGCGCCGGTTTTTTGGGAAATTATCCGATCTCAGTCGATCAGGCCCTTAATCAATCAAACCATAGCCGTTGCGCAGTACCTCGATCAGTTCCGCCTTGGGGTTGTCTGAAATCTCCAGTTTCCCGCCGATAATCTTTTCCGCAATTCCCACATAAGTAGCGGAGACATCCATCAGCATGGATGCCGGCAGCTCGTTGTCGCGGGCCAGAGCCTGGCGTTCGGGCATGCGGTCTTTGTTGAGCAGGATATCCGGTTCCGGGAAGTGGTTCAGCAGCGCCTGGCGGAAACCCTCTTTGGAGTTCTCCACTACCTTGCCGGCGCGGTACTGTTCCCCGTCCCAGATACGGGAGGAGTCCGGGGTGCCCACTTCGTCCATATAGATCAGCTTTTCCTCGCCGCCGGCGTCGGTGACGTAGCCGAACTCAAATTTGGTGTCGACGAAGATCTGGTCGAGTTTTTCCAGTTCCTCGGAGATCACGTCGAAACCCTCTTTCAGCAGCTTCTCGTAGAGGTCGATATCGTCGCGGCTGCGGAAGTTGAAAGCCTCGAAATTGGCTTCAATGTTGCCGCGGGTGATGTTGACGTCGTCCGCCTCCGGCACGCCGGGGATGCCCTTGAGCACACCCTTGGTGGAGGGGGTGATCAGCAGTTCCGGCAGCTTCTGGTCCCTCTGCAGGCCGTCGGGAATTTCGATGCCGCAGAATTCGCGCTCGCCCTTGGCGTAGGCGCGCCACATGGAGCCGGTGATGTACTGGCGGGCGATGGCCTCGACCATCACCGGGCGCGCCTTCTGCACTATCCATACCAGCGGGTGGGGAATGTCGAGGATGTGGCTGTCCGCCAGGCCGTTGTCCCGGAACAACTTGAACCAGTGGTTGGAGATGGCGTTCAACGCCGCCCCCTTGCCGGGCACGCCGCGCATGCCGCCCTCACCGGTCCAGATGCAGTCGAACGCGGAGATGCGATCGGAAATCACCATCACCGCCAGCGGCGCATCCGGGGCCACGGGGTAGCCCTTTTCCTGTATCAGGCGGCGGCTGTCGGTCTCGGTTAGCCAGTAGACGGAGCGGACTTTGCCGCTGTGGACGGGCTTGTCGGTGCGAATCGGCAGGTCGTCGTTGACCGCCAGTACTTTGTCGGCAAGGCTCATGGATCTATACCTGTTCAGGGGCTGCCAGAGAGAAAGCGCGGGATTCTAGCAAAAGCTTTCCGGCACAGACAGAGCCCCGCGCTTTATGGCTGATCGCCGCCGGCGTCGCCGTTTTCCGCGATTTCCCTGGCCTCCCATTCGGCCTGGTGACCGGCAGTCGGCCAGGCGTTCATGATTGCCTTCAGCAACGTCGCCAGCGGAATAGCGAAGAAGACGCCCCAGAAGCCCCAAATGCCGCCGAAAAACAGTACCGCGAGAATAATCGCCACCGGGTGCAGGTTGACCGCCTCGGAAAACAACAGCGGCACCAGCACATTGCCGTCGAGCAGTTGGATAATGCCGTAGGCCAGGATCAGGTAGAAGAACTCGCTGCTCCAGCCCCACTGGAACAGCCCGATGGCGGCCACCGGGATGGTCACCACTGCGGCGCCGATATAGGGGATCAACACGCTGAGCCCCACTGCTACCGCCAGCAGCAGCGCGTAGTTGACGCCCAGCATCAGGAAGGCGGCGTAGCTGACCACGGCGACGATGGCGATCTCGATCACCTTGCCGCGCACATAGTTGGCCACCTGGTCGTTCATTTCGTGCCAGATCTGGCGCAGCATGGGCCTGCGATTGGGCAGGAAGGAGACACACCAGTTGACCAGTTTGTCGGAGTCCTTGAGAAAGAAAAACACCAGAATGGGCACCACCACCGCGTAGATCAGCACCGCCGCCAGCACCGGCAGGTTGGTGAGGGAGAAGGTCACCAGGGTCTGGCCCACCGAGCCCAGTTCGCTGCCCAGGGTGTTGAAGATATCGTCGATCTGCTCCGCGGAAACCAGCCGCGGGTAGCGCTCCGGCAGCAGCAGCAGCAGCCGCTGCCCCTGCTCGATCATATTCGGCAGCTCGGCAAACAGCCGCACCAGTTGGCGCCAGATAATCGGCAGCACCACCAGGAACAGGGCGACGATAGTACCCACCAGTACCAGGCAGGCCAGGGTTACCGCCAGCCAGTGGGGCACTTTCCAGGAAACCAGCCGCTGCACCATACCCTGCATCAGGAAGGCGATGATCAGCGCCGCCAGCACCGGGGCCAGTACCTGGCCGAGGGTAGCCAGAACCACCAGAGCCGCCAGCATCAGCAGTACCAGCAGTACTACCTCTTCCTGACTGAAGTAGCGGTTTACCCAGTTTCGGACTATCGTCAGCATAATTTCAGTTGTCTCGTCTTATCCAGTAGCTGAATACCCCGCCCCGCTGCTCCGCGCGCAGCAGCGGCCGGCGGCTCAGTTCGGCGTAGCTGTGGAAGTCCCGCCAGGAACCCGGATCGGTGGCCAGCACGCGCAGCAGCGTGCCGGCGGGCAGTTCGCCCAGGGCCCGGCGCATGGCCAGCAGCGGTTGCGGACAGGCCTGTCCGCGGGTGTCCAGGGTGTACGCGGCATCCCAGTCCACGTTTTGTGTCTGTACAGTTCCGGTCATCGTCTCGGTCGAGAATCGGCAATGCGGCGGATTATAGCCCGGATGTCGTATGAAATGCCGCGCCCCCCGCCTCATCGGGTACAGCCATGGGACCCTAAGTCACAGTTCACAAACAGCAGAACCTTTTCCCCGCCCTCCTGGTCAAAACCTCGACAGCTCGCCGAGGTTCCGTATAGAGTTGTTTAGTGTTAACAGGCCCCTTTCCTTGACCAAGCAGTAGCCACCGATGATCGATCACCAACAGAAGACCACGCGGCATCCCCCTGTCCGCCGGCACCTCGGCAGCGGGCTGGCAACCCTGGGCCTGAGCCTGTTGCTCGGGGGCGCGCCGCTGGCAGCGGTCGCCGATGACGGCCAGATCCTGTTGCCGGAACTGGGCGACAGCAGCAGCGGTGTGGTATCCCGCACCCGGGAGAAGGAACTGGGGCAGATGTGGCTGCGCATGTTCCGCAGCCAGGTGCGCACCTCCAACGACGCGCTATTGCAGCAGTATGTGGAAAATACGGTCAAGAGCCTGTCCGAATACGCCCCACTGGAAGACAAGTCCATCGACGTGGTGGTGGTCAGTAACGACACCATGAACGCCTTCGCGGTGCCCGGCGGCATCATGGGCGTACATACCGGCCTGTTCCTGTTTGCCGAAAACGAAGATCAGTTCGCGTCGGTGATCGCCCACGAACTGGGCCACCTGAGCCAGCGACACTACGCCCGCTCCCTGGAGGCCCAGCGCAACAGTACCATCCCCACCCTCGCCGGTATGCTCGGCGCTCTGGTCCTGGCCGCCACCGCCGGTGGCGACGCCGGTATCGCGGCGATGACCGCCACCCAGGCCGCCGCACTGGACAGCCAGCTGCGCTTCTCCCGCCAGAACGAACAGGAGGCGGACCGGGTGGGCATCGAGACCCTGGCAAAATCCGGCCGCAATCCCGAAGAGGCCGGCGAGATGTTCGAACAAATGCTCAGGGCCACCCGCTACTACCGTCGCCCGCCGGAGTTCCTGCTCACCCACCCGGTGACCGAAAAGCGCATCGCCGACGCCAAGCTCCGCGCCAGCCGCATGCCGGCGGTCAATACCAGCGACAGCCGCGAATACCACCTGATGCGCGCGCGCATCCGCGTGGCCGCCGAGGCCACCCCGCAACAGGCGGTCAAGCGCTTCCAGGCGGAATTGCGCGGTATCAACGACAATGAGGACGCCGCCCGCTACGGCCTGGCGCTGGCGCAGACCGCCGCCGGCAAAATGGACACCGCCCTGGAAACCCTGCAGCCACTGCTGGACAAGGAGCCGGACAAGGCGGCCTTTGTGCTGGCCCGCGCGGATATCGACCTCGCCCGCCAGGATTACAACAGCGCCACCAAACGCCTGCGCAAGGCGCTGGACAGGGATCCCGGCGATCACGCCCTGACCATGGGCCTGGCCAACGCCCACTTCAAGGCGGGCAACTACCTGGCCGCGGAGCGCATCCTCGAGCGGCACAGCCGCGTGCGCAAAAAGGACCCGGCGGTCTGGTACCTGCTGGCGGAGACCCACGGCCTGGCCGGGGACATCGTCGGTGTGCACGAGGCGCGCGCCGAGTACTACATTCTCAACGGTGTCTTCGACAAGGCCCTGCAGCACCTGCGCCACGGCATCCGCATGGCCAAGGACGACTACCAGACCCACGCGATCCTGGAGCAGCGCATGAAGGATGTGATCAAGATGCAGGAAAAGGCGAAGGAGCTTTAATAATGCGGAATGCTGAATGATGAATGCGGAATACGCGGGCCGGCTCATTACCGCCGGGGCGCTTCGCAGCCGCGCGCAGACATCTCCGTCCTCTTGAAGATCAATCGCAGCCTACGAGCCCTGTAGGAGCCTGCTTGCAGGCGAAAGGGCCAGCGCTCCGTAGCTATTCGCTTGCAAGCAAGCTCGTACGGCGCACCGATTCCGCATTCCGCATTCCGCATTCCGCATTCCGCATGATCAGTCCAGCGGCTTGCGGAAATCCAGCATCCGCTGCAGCGGCACCATCGCGCGCCTGCCCAGCTCCGGGTCCACGGAGATCTCGTTGTCCCCCCGCTCCAGCACTCCACACAGGCTCTCCAGCGAGTTCATCGCCATCCACGGGCAACTGGCGCAACTGCGGCAGGTGGCGCCGGCACCGGCGGTGGGGGCGACGATCAGTTCCTTGTCCGGGCACTGCTGCTGCATCTTGTAGAAGATGCCCTGGTCGGTGGCGACGATAAAACGCTTTTCCGGACGGCTTTTCGCCGCGTTGATAATCTGCGAGGTGGAACCCACCACATCCGCCAGCTCCACCACCGCGGCGGGGGATTCCGGGTGCACCAGCACCACCGCGTCCGGGTAGAGCGCTTTCAGGTCCGACACTCCCTTGGCCTTGAACTCCTCGTGCACGATGCAGGCGCCGTCCCACAGCAGCACGTCCGCACCCGTCTCCCGCTGCACATAGCTGCCCAGGTGCTTGTCCGGCGCCCAGAGGATTTTTTCGCCCTGTGCATCCAGGTGGTCCACCACATCCAGGGCGATGCTCGAAGTCACCACCCAGTCCGCGCGCGCCTTTACCGCCGCCGAGGTGTTCGCGTAGACCACCACTGTGCGGTCCGGGTGAGCGTCGCAGAAAGCGGAAAACTCCTCCGGCGGGCAGCCCAGGTCCAGGGAACAGGTGGCTTCCAGGGTGGGCATCAGTACGCGCTTGTGGGGGGTGAGGATCTTGGCGGTCTCGCCCATGAATTTCACCCCGGCGACAATCAGCGTATCCGCCTGGTGCTCGGCGCCGAACCGGGCCATCTCAAGGGAGTCGGATACACAGCCGCCGGTTTCCTCGGCCAGGGCCTGGATCAGCGGGTCCGTATAGTAGTGGGCCACCAGCACCGCGTTCTGCTCTTTCAGCAGGCGCTTGATACGCTCGCGCCACAGCTCCAACTCCTCTTCGCTGTACTGGTGCACAGCCGGTTCCGCCAGGTGCTCCTGTACCAGTGCGCGGGGATCAACAGCCTCTGCGAGAACTAATTTCTGGCTCATGACTACCTATCAGTTGCGGAAAAACGCGCATTATAGCGTTATCGCGGCGCTTCGGCTTTCATCGCTACCGGCAGCCTGGCGTGACCAGGAGGTCACCATCCGTCGGCCCCAAAGATGTCGCCGGGGCCGGGATCACGCGCCCGGGTGCCGGCCCTGGGCCCAAGATGGAATTGTTGTATCGCTGTGTCAACGATGTGAGCGCCGATTGGCAGTACCGAGGTGGCGGCCCGGTAGTCGACGATGCCGCTGGAGGGTACGAGGATAGCCGCCATCCCGGTGATATTGGGTTCGCGCTCTTGCAGCTCCGCGGCGCTCAGCCAATAGCGCTCCAGGCCATTGGCTTGGTGCGCTCCCCCAGCGCCTTCATGTGTTCCATTTCCAGCGCGTTGGTGGCAACCAGCAGTTTGCCGCACTCCAGTTACGGGATGCCGTGGCGGTCGCAGAAGGCCTTGGCGGCATGGTTGCCCTCCAGGCAGAACTTTGCCTTACCGCAATCGTGCGCGCTGCCAGGCCTGTGGACGAATAAGCCGGTAAAATGCGTATGAGAAGGCGATGCTGTTTACTTAAGCGGAAAATCCGAAAGCCCCTGTAGGATGGGCACGTCGCTTCGCTCCTTTGCCCATCCTACAAGCTTCACTTAGTGCCATTCAGCTGTCACCGTCGCGCACCAGGCGAACGGCTTTCGGCTTTGTCCGTTCGCCGTAAGTAAAAGCGCCGGTTTCAAAATCGACATGCCATGAGTAATGCGTATGAAAATGGGCCGGCGACGAAGACCAGACATCCGCAGAGGCCGCGTTGGGAAAAACCGCCAGGTTGATCGCGGGGCCGACGCATTGCAGTTCGATCAACGTACCCAGCTCGCGGATATTCGGCAGGCGCCAGTCCGTGTGGCCGGCGAAACCGCCCTCGCTATTGACTGTCGGTACATAGGCCAGCGCCTCGGCCCAGGTCAATTCCAGGGGCTCACCCTCGTCACAGGCTTTGCCCGCGGCACCCTCCAGGCAGGCGCGCCACATCAACCCCGTCTCCGTATCGACAATCGAGCCGTCGTCCTGTTGCCGGTAGCGCGAGGACGGCGCCGTCGCCGCGATATGCTCGGTTTTGCAATGTTGACCGGTCTGCGCCTGGGAGACCGGCGCCAGCAACAGCAACAGCAATCCCGCTTTCTGCACCATGCCGATCATTCTACAGTCGATCATTCCGCCCCCGTATTCCAGTCGATTTTATCGGGGCCGGCATTCCAGTCCCTGACCAGCCTCACATGGCGGCCGTTATTGCGCGGCATCGGCGCGGAATAGCCGAACTGAAAATTGACTGCCCAGGCCCTTTCCTCCAATTTCGCGTCGGGTGAATGGCTCCAGTAAAACCCGCCTTTGGCATTGGGGAAATAGGCAGCATCAACAGCCGGGGAACTGCGCCCGAAGTTCACCAGGGAGGCTAACTCCGTCAGGGTCGGCACACGCCAGTCATTGAAGCCGCACAGGCCCTGCCGGTTGATGCGGCTGACGAATTCCTCGATGTTGCAATAGGTGGCGGGCTGGCCTTCGACGTATCCCGTACATTGAGCGTAGCGGCTGTTCCAGTCGCCGATGGCGCCGCCGTTGACGCCCCTTTTCGGGTTATACCAGGTGTACACGTCGTCTGCATCGTGCAGCCCCCGGTTGCCGTAAACGCCGTCGCCCGGCTGCTTGACCTCCCAGGCCAGGCCCGTGATTTCATCCAGCACGCAGTGCCAGGTTTGCGCGTCTGCGGACAGCGCCTGACCCTTCTCGCCGATCTTACGAAAGACAAACCCCGCCGCGCCGTCGGCATCGTTGCCGGCGCTGACGTCCCTGCCGCGCTTGCAGTCCTGCTGGCTCAGGATGTCCCCCTTGATCACTTCCTTCCCGGGCAGTGACTCAAGGTCGACAGCTGCGTTGCAATTGTCGTTGACACCTCTGGGATAACCCGCGCTCCAGGTTATGCCCGTGTCGTTGAGCCTGCTCTGCGGCGAAGAAAGGTCCCCGTCGGATTTTGAGCATCCGCCCTGGCAGGCAATCGCAAAAGCCAGTGCGCTGACTTGTGTGAATTTATTCCTGAGTACCATGTCGACTTCAGTCCGTAGGGCGGATAAGCGTCAAGCGCATCCGCCGACTGGGTTGGTGGATGCGCTTGGCGCTTATCCACCCTACGATTTTCCCGGGTCCCGGGTCTCGGGTCCCGGGTCCCGAGTCAAGTCAACACCCCCGGAATCACTTCGCTCGCATAGCCCTGGTATGCCGGATGTTGATCGGCCTGCAGGGCTACTGCCGCGGTGTGTATCTGGTGCAGAGGGGTATAAGCGGCGCTCCCGGCATTCGACACGCCGCGCTGGATCGCTCCGCCGCCGCCGGCCATGATCAGCGGAATGTCGTTGTTGCCGTGCGCATCGCCGTTGCCCATGTCGGTTACCTCGCAGACGATGGTGCTGTCGAGCAATCCCCGGTCTCTCAACCGGCCGATCAGGTAAGCCGACAGGCTGCTCAGATGTGCCCGCGTCTCCCGGTAGAAGGGGTAGGTCGGATCGCCGCCGTTGCCGCCGTGTATCGACGAATGATAAGTGTCCTTGAAATCCAAATAGGGCATGGAAAACTCGGCGCCGTCGTTGCCCAGCCCCAGCGAACAGGAGGCGGTCAGGTTGCACTGCAGGGCCAGCGCGATGATATCCGCCTGCAGTTCCGCCTGTTGTTGAAAAGTGGAAAATTCAATCGGGAATTCGGTGGGGGCGGAAGCGGCATCGCAAGACATCCCGCCACCGGCCATATCCTGCAGGCGCTGCTGGGTTTCTTCGATGGCCGTTAAATGGGAATCCAGGCGCTGCTGTTCGTATGTACCCAGTTTCGTTTTCAGGGCATTGACCGCCTCCAGGTGCGCGTCCACCGCGTTCAGTTTGGGGTCGGCGCCACCACCGGGTTGCAGATTGCCGAACAACCGGTTGAACGCATTGAACGGGTTGTCTTCAAACGGCACTTCCGAGCCGTTGTCTTTGGTCAAGGTCCCGTTGCCATTGCTGTGTACACCCAGGTTGACGTAGGTGAAAGGCAGGTTCCCGCCGAGGATTCTGCCCATGTTGACGTCAAAACTGTCGCCACCCCAACTGTTGTTGATGATGGTCGGCATCACGCCGTGCCCGCCGCGATGATGGCTCATGCTCCTCAGAAAGTTGCACTCGCTGGCGACGGAGCTGTAGGGCTGGGACATCTCCCCGAAACTGGTCAGATCGCTGTTCGGAAACCAGTGCTCGGGCAGCGCGCCGTCGGGCACGTAAATGACGACCGACTTGTTGGGGCCGGTCTGCGCCTCGGCCCAGCGGGAGACCATCATGCCGGTTACCAGCGGCGAGGCCCGCATCAGCCCCTTGGTAATACCTGCGGCGGCAAAGACTTTCAGCAAATCTCTGCGCCTTTTGTCAAACACGTTTTTGTATCGCTTTGCCATGACCTGAACCTTTATCGTTTTACACACATAATCGAATCAAGTGCCGAGTTGAGCCGGGCGGCCGCGCCGGCAAGCGCGGCCTCGGACTCACGCGTCAACGCAGCCACTCTTTGCGGTAACGCACCGCTTCCAGTGTGCTCATATTCTCAAGCATTGTCCGGGGACTTTGCTGCACGAGGGTATCGGTCATATCCAGAATCGTGCAGGTGTAACCGTCCTCCTCGACCGGATCGAGTTCCCGTCCCTGCGGATTGGTCTTGTCGATACTGTCGTGCCCGACGCCGAGCATATAGCGGAACATATTCTTCGATACACAGGACTGTGCGCTGGGCAGGGTTGCCAGTACCTGGCCCAGTCCCCGGGCACCGTCGAAGGCGATCCACTCGCCCCGATTGCTTAAAACGTCGGGTGCATACAATTGCCCACTGGCGTCGATCAGGTTGCCGTTCATATCGACGCTGCGCGGGTTGCCGACCGAGTCGAAGTCCTCCATGCCGCCGCCGAGCGGGTTGATCCACTCCTGGTGGCAGTTCAGGCAGGGCGCGACGGACGTCAGGGCCTCGTATTTCATGCGGTTGGTGGTCGCCGGGTCGCTGATAAGGTCCGACAATTCCTCCAGGCGCTCCGCGCGACTTTCCGCGATACCGGCGGGCGGATCGGGTTGGTCCTGGCACAACATGCGGCGGCGCACCCGCACCGAACGCCGGATCGGCGAGGTCTCGAGACGCTCGGCCCAGCGCGCCATAAACGCGCCGCTGGTGAGGATACCGCCGCGATCGCTGGTGTTGACCCGCTGGAACGCATCGCCCGAGACACCGCCGATGCCGTAGTGCTGCGCCAGCGGCCCGTTGACGAAGGTCCAGTTCGCGTCGTAGAGCGAGGCGAACGACTCGTTACCATTCAACATGACCTCCGCGAACACTTCGCGGATTTCCTGCTCCATGTGCGGGGCCACGTTCTCGAAGTTGGGCCAGGCAGTCGCATCCTTCGGTGAATTTTCAAGATTGTCGGTATCCAGCCAACTGCCGACGAAGCTGCCCATGGTTTCCCTGGCCTCGGACATGTTCAACAACCGCTGCGCTTCCTGCCGGATCTGGGCCGGGTCGCGCAACTGGTCGTTGGCCGCCTTCTGCAGCGCGGTGTCGTCAGGCGTGGAACCGGCGAACGAATAGCTCAACCAAGTGGCCATTTCATATGAGGTCAACTCGAAGGAATCGGGATCGATCTCGCTGTTAGCCGGATTCGACTCGCCCAACTCGTGGCGGTACAGGAACTGCGGCGAGGACAGCATCGCCGTCAACGCCAGCTGGATGCCCGAGTGCACGTCGCCCTCAGTGAAGCTGCCATTTGCCATTTGCGTGTAGGCCGAAACCTCCTGACTGTCCAGCGGACGGCGGAACACTTTCGGCGCAAACTCGCCGATAAACTGGTCGACGCAGCTCTGGTTGAACGAGTCGCAGCTTAGCGCGGGCGAGAAATCGCGGCTTGCCGACCATGCAGCAATTTCCTCGGCCACCGTCAGGTAGCGGTCATAGGTACCGGTTACGACCGACGAATGGGCATTGTTGATGAAGTAGCCGACCCGACTGTCTTCAGCCAGCCCGCCGGAGGCTGCGAAATCGACCCCCAGCAGATCCTCAACCGTTTTCTGGTATTCGGACCGCGTCAGAATCTTCAGTTGACGGGCGCCGTAGCGGACGACACTGCAATTGGGCGGCTCCTGATCCTCCCAAAAGGTATCGGCGATATAGTTGCCGACCTTCTCCGCGCAGTCCGCGCCGCAGACGGACGGTTGGTCCTGGGGCATCGAGTCCTCGATAAACCCGATCATGAAATCCAGGTCCTGCGGCTCGTTCAGTGGTATGCCCACCGAACCTCCGTCGGCCGCGAATCCGTGGCAGTCCGCGCAGACAGCGCTATAGATCTCGGCGCCGTTCATATTACCCGTATCGATGGGGCCGCCACTGGAGGAACTGTTGGACGACGAGCTGGAGCTGCTGGACGACGAGCTGGAACTGCTGCTCGATGAGCCGCCCGGGCCGCTGCAGTCCGGCACGACGAAACTGCCGTCGTGGCCGCCCTGTAAACCGAACGAAGCACTTCCGCCGGGCGAGAGGCTGCCGTTCCAGCCGACGTCGCCGGCCGTGACCGTGTTGCCCGAGACGCTCAGGTCCACGTTCCAGCTGCCGGTGACTTGCGGCGGTTCACTGAACTGAAGCGCGATCTCCCAACCGCTCACCGCGTTGTTGCCGCCGTTGGTTACGGTGACATCCAACTGGTAGCCGCTGTTCCAGATATTCTGACCGGTAATCGAGCAGGACACACCACCATCGTCACTGCCGCCGCTGGACGAGTTGCTCGAGCTCGAGCTGCTTGTACTTGAACTGCTGCTGCTCGATGACGAACTGCTGCTCGACGACGAGCTGGAGCTGCTGGAACTATTGCCCCCCTCCGCAACTATCTGGTGCAGCGTGCCTCCGATAATATCCACCAGGTAAACTTCGCCGCTGTTGGACTGGCCGAACGAGGCGATGCCCATAGTCGTATCCGCCAGTTCGTACATGGCATCGGTGTAGGCCCAGACCCTGCCGCTCCGGTAATCGCCGAAGATGTAGGCACCGCCCATGCCGGCGATTTGCGACCCGCGATAGACGTAACCGCCAGTGATCGACTGCCCCTGGTCGTGATCGTATTCGAACAGGGGATCGTCGTAGGGGCCGCTGCTGTTGCAGCTGTTGGAGGTGGCGTGGAAACCCTCCCGGCAGCGCCAGCCGTAGTTGCCGCCGTTTTCGATAATATTGACTTCCTCGTACAGCGCCTGGCCGACGTCGGCCAGCCACAAGTCGCCGGTAAACTTGTCGAAGCTCCAGCGCCAGGGGTTTCTCAGGCCATAGGCGTAGATCTCCGGCAGGCCGCCACCGCCCGCGAAGGGGTTGTCCGGGGGAATGCTGTACGGCGAACCGCTGTCGACGTCGATCCTGAGCATGGAACCGTGCCAGGTGCTGGTATCCTGGCCGTTGGCTTGTGGGTCGTTTGCCGAACCTCCGTCGCCGAAGCCGATATACAGGTAACCGTCGGCCCCGAACGCGATATTGCCGCCGTTGTGGTTGGCGAAAGGCTGCTGCAGGGTGAGGATGTCCTGGCGCGAACTGGCGTTCAGGCTGGCTCCGCCCGGGTTCTCTGTATACCGCGAGATCACCGACATCATCTGGCCCGAGCCCGGCACGGTAAACGACAGGTACACCACGCCGTTGGACTGATAATCGGGATGGAAGGCCATCCCCAGCACGCCGCCCTCGCTCCTGGTATCGACCACCCCGGACAGGTCCAGGTAGGTGTTCTTGGTGGAAGTGAAGTTATCGGTGGCGTCAATCCAGTAGACCACCCCGGTTTTCTCCAGCACGTACCAGCGCGAATCGTCGCCCGGCGCCTGCATCAAGCCGAGCGGCTGAGTGAAGGTCAGGTTCGGGAATACCCGATCGACTTCCACCGCCGGCGGCGGGCCACTGGGGCCACCGCTGCTCGAGGAACTGGAGCTGCTTGATGAAGAGCTGCTGCTGGAAGAGCTGGAACTCGACGACGAGCTCGAACTGGAACTGCTGCTCGAAGAACTCGAACTGGAGCCGCTGCCCCCATCGCAAACCGAGCCGGTCACAACTGGCGTCGCGGCGCTGGACGAGCCATTGCTCACCTGCATGCCAAACTCGACAGACTGTCCCGGCTGGATGTTGCCGTTCCACGACAAGCTGCTCGCCGTATACGGATTACTGCCCGACAGGTTCGCATTCCAACTGCCGGTCACGACGGTGCCGTCGCCGTATTCCCAGTTGACCTCCCAGCCATCGATGGCACTGGAGCCGTCGTTGGTGATGCGGATACCGGCCTGCGCGCCCGAGCCCCAATCGTTGACCACGATGTACTCACAGGTCGCTGCGGCCGCTGCCTGCATCGAACCCCAGACGCACAAGAACAGAAATAATGATGAGATTTTCAAAGGGGGGGTTTTCATTATTGTTTCCTGCACCAACAAAGTGTAAATGGATGCCACCGTCTCCCGGTGGCCCTACTTGGGAATTCCCGGGGATTTGACACTGTGGCGTAGAGACAGCCGGCCGGATACCGACAACTTCGCTCTACCAGCATGAGGTGCGGAAAATAGCTGTGGGGTGCTGGCTGCTTCTGAAACAGCTCGGTACCCTCTTTTTTTTTATCTCTTATTCGCGTTTATTTTTATTCTCAGCTCATGCCCGGGCGTCGCTTCTGGATATTGAAGCTCAACGCTGTGCCCACCAAGCCGGGCTGCGGAGTAATGTAATCGGTTTCATTTTGATCTACAAGCACCACAATGGAACTTGGCGCTGCTTTCTTCTTTACCGCCGCGGACGGGAAAATTTCATGAAAATCAATCAAGTAGGTGGGAATGGAAACAGCCGGGCAAAATTCCGGGTTGGGATAGGCGTCAGCGGGCGGACCGGGTGTTGTAGATTAGGCCGGTTGTAACCGCTTACTCAGGATTGGGTGAGCGCGATTTGATCAATTCTCTCAGATCGATCCAGGCAATGGCGTCCTCTTCCACATCACCTTGCTCGATCATCACGCCATAAATCCATCAAAAAAAGGGCACCTCTAGAATTCTGAATTCCCGTACCGGATCAAGTCCGGCATGACGCTCCTGCGCGGGAATGACGATTTCGAGAGGTGCCCTTTAGGGATGATTCCTTAATTCCCTTTGGGGCGAGAGCGGGCCGGCTCAAGAAAGCTCATACCGGCCCGCAATATTTAAAACTTATAGCTTGCCCCAGGTAGTAGGTGGTACCGCTGCTAGAAATTATACTGAGCGTTCAAAAACCAGGTGGAACCAAAGGTGGCGACGGATTGCAGGCGCGACGACTCGAAACGGGTTCCCCGCTCGTAGTCACCATTAACATTGATGCCTTCCAGAGAGAGTTTCAAACCCTCATCGAATGCATAGGCTAGCGAAACATCTATCTGATTTCTCGCATCCAGTCTACTCCCCGGATCTGGCACTATCTCACTGCTCGGGGCGTAGCTGTCTCCGGAGAAACTATTCTCGATGCTGTATTCGCTGCGATGGTTCAGGGCCACACGGCCCGAGAAACCGCCATTTTCATAGTAAGCGATGAAGTTGTAAGTATCCTCCGAGGAACCGAGCAGTGGCTGCTTTTCATCCGGGTTGTCCGCATCCAGCACTGTGTAGTTGGCAATCAGCCCCAAACCATCGAACGGCGCCGGCAGGAAGTCGAACGACTGGTTATAGGCCAGCTCCACACCGTTGATTTTCAATACGCCGTCGGTGGTGCGGTTACGTATGATGTTGTAAATATTACCGTCATCACCCACACATTCCCCCGTAGCGCTATCTGCCGAAACGTCGGCCAGGGCAAAGTCCGAAGGGCAAACCGTTTCACTGGCGATCTGGTTTTCGACGTCTTTGCGGAAGTAGGCCAGGCTCACGGCGCTGGACTCACTGAAATACCATTCAGCGCTTAAATCGAACTGGTCGGCGGTCAATGCCGGCAGGTCGAATGAGCCTTCCTCTACTGTGATAATAGTATCGGTACCATCGTCCGTCGCCGCTATCGAGCGACCGAAAGTAGCGGTGTCTCCTATGATGGGCCTGACCAGAACCCGACCCGCCGCGGCTCTGAGTATGACGTCCTCGGTCAAGTCATAGGCCAGGTTCAGGCTGGGCAACCAGTTGTCGTAGTCGAAGCTGGTACTGGTAGGCACGCCAGAATCGCCGCCAATATCGGTAAAAGCCCCTGTGGTAACCTGAATACCGCCATCGAAATTGACGGTGTCTATGTCGCGATTGGTGCGAGCGTAGCGCAGGCCGGCATTACCACGCAGATCGCCCACCTCAAAATCCAACTGCCCATAGACAGTGAAAATATCACGATCGATCTCGAAAAAGGAGTCCTCCGAGAAGTTACCCTCTATGGTGTGTCCGGAAGCATCAAAAGAAGCGAGGTAAGCATCGACATCCGGGAGTACATAGTTAAGAGACAAACCGGGGAATTCACCGCCGGTAAAATCTTTAACAACGACGTTGGCATCGGCCACAGTAGGGAAAGGCGCATTCACCACGTCTTCGTCGTGATAATTCCGATCGAAACGGGTAGATTCCGTATCCAGTGTTTGAGCACGATGTTTGATACCCGCCTTCAGGCTCCGCAACATACCAGTATCGAAGGTATATTCCAGGTCAAATTGAATAGCTAATTCATCGGTCTCAAACGTTTCAACTTTGCCGGCGATGTCGTTGCGAAAGAGATTATCCACCGCCCAGGAATCCGGATCGGAGACCGGGTTGAGGCCGTTGGAAATAAACGCCGGGTTGCTGGTGTCCATATCCACCCGCAGATCCGAGCGGATGCCCAGCACTATGGCTCGTTCCACTTTGTCCATGCTGCCGGCGGTATAGTGCAGCACCCCCTTGGTCTTGAGGTTATCGCTGATGACCCAATCAGCTTGTCCGGTGAATGCCTTGCTGGCCCGGTCTTCGGTTTGCAGTGTGTGGTTGGCCTCGACACGAATGTTCTCCGCCAGAACCTGATCGACCGTGGCACCGGTTTGACCGAGCAGGGTAATGGAAGGTGCGGGGTCACCGCCGCCGAACAGCGGCACCAACTGCTGAAAGTTGATCTTGCGGTCATCGTCAGCCAGGATGGCGGTGAAGTTCAATTCCAGATCGTCATTAACGAAGTACTGGACCGCACCGTTGAACAGCAGGCGCTCGGTATTCCCATCTTCACGCCGCAACCTCGGCCGGTTGGTGCGCTCCACCGGAATGCCGGAGGCCGTGAAATCGCTCTCACCGTCTCCGTCCGCGTCGATATCGGTAAAGCGCTGGCTGTACATCAAATCGTAGCGTGTATCCAACTCCTGGTAACCGACATTGAACAACACACCCAAACGGTCATTCAGTTGATCGATGTAGGTAAAACTGCCCCCCGGAGTGGTGGAGTTCCGGTCCCCTGACCTGATGCCAGTCACTTTCAGGAGTCTTTTTGTTTCGTTAAAGCCCAAGGGTTTGGCAGTCCCGATATTCACTGTACCGGACAGCCCGCCTTCGTCCACAGAGGCGCTGGGGGTTTTGAATACCTGGATATTCGAAGCCAGTTCCGATTGCACAATATCGTAGCGAAACCCCTCGTCGAACTGAGCGCTGGCAAAGGCCTGGCCGTTAACGGTGGTGGCCGCATATTCCGGGCCCAACCCCCGAATGCTGATTAAGGCGCCCCGGCCGTTGGAACGCTGAATCTGAATGCCCGGAATACGCTGAATCGACTCGGCGATGTTTTCATCCGGCAGGCTGGCGATATCATCGGCGGATATCGCATCCGAGACGCCGACTTCCGTACGTTTCATGTCCAGTGCTTTGGTAACACTGCTGCGAATGCCTGTGACTACAATCTCTTCGAGCGTGCTGTCTTGAGCCAGCGTGGGAAAAGCCTGCGCCATGACGACCGCTCCCACACAGGCACTCAGCATCCCGGATTTACTCAAGCTAAAAGGGATATGTCTGTTCATCTCGTTCCAACTCTCCTTACAGTATTATTTTCCGGTCATTCTTATTGATTGATCTACTGCTTAATCTACTGCCAACATCTTTAAAGCAGATGCTTGGGAGCGCACGCTTGTGACACCGGTATCAGCCCTTGCTGAATACAAACTCCTTCTAACCTTTTCCCCATGATCATCGCTATTGAACACCACCTAACACCACCCAACATCAGCAGTGTGAGCTCCAAGTCAATTGGTCAAACCGCTTGACCAAACCTCACAATGCCGACGCTATCCCTTCTAGCAGGACATGTCAACCTGTTTTATCGCAAACAAGAGGAAATTTGATGCATGCCCCTTAACGGATACCTTTTTGTATTCATACGGCCTAAGTTTTTGATTTATAAGGAAATCAGTTATATCACGCAATAAAGGGACGATTCTGGAAAGATCTCGGCATGAATGAATTCCTACTAGGGCACCGATGCCTGAAAGGCTCCGAAACCGGGCTAAACCTAAATAGTAATTAGGTATTACTAAATCAAGTTGTGACATCGGTGTCATTGGGATACTATTCTAATTAAACAGGGACAAAGTTTCAGTCAATACCGGGATGAAAGCCACCATTAACGATATCGCCCGCCTGGCGGGGGTGTCCAAGAAAACCGTTTCCAGGGTAATCAACAACGAGTCCAATGTAGGGACCGCCACCCGGGAGCGGGTCCAGAAAGTCATTGACAAGCTGAAATACTCGCCGGACCCTCAAGCCCGGGGGCTGGCATCCAGGCGCTCCTTTCTGCTAGCACTGGTTTACGACAATCCCAACGCCTCATTTATTACCGAGGCCATGTACGGTGTGCTGGATCACTGCCGCCCCAAAGGCTATGAACTGGTTGTTCACCCCTGCGAAGTCACCAATGAACGGGTAGTGGACGATGTTCTCGATTTCGTTAATCGCCTGAAAATCGACGGCGTGATACTGCTGCCGCCGCTTTCTGAATCGGGAAGCCTGGTTGCCGGACTCAAAGCAATGGACTGCAATTATGTACGACTGCTATCGGTCGTCGAGGACGAACCGGCCCATATTATTCGTTTCAATGACCGCGCAGCCGTGGCCGTGGTTGCCGATCATTTTGTGGCGCTCGGCCATTCAAACATCGGCTTTATCCAGGGACCTGAGACCTCCCAGTCCGCATCGGAACGGTATGAAGGGTTTCGCACTGCCCTGACAGCCCACGGCATCGATTTACCCGTCAGCCGGATTGCCAAAGGGGCTTATACCTTCCAGTCCGGTGTTGAGGGCGCGGAATGGCTGTTGAATTCCCCGGAGCCGCCCACTGCCATTTTCGCCAGCAACGATGAGATGGCCATGGGGGTCATCGTGGCTGCAAAAAAAATGGGATTCCAAGTCCCTTCCGATCTGACAGTTGCCGGGTTTGACGACAGCCCCCACGCCTCTGAAATCTGGCCCGCATTAACCACCGTCAATCTTCAGGTAAGGCGAATGGGAAGCCTGGCGACCGAAAAACTGCTGTATTTGTGCGACCGGGATGCCGATAAGGCGGCCAGCGTTCAACATGAGCTGACTCCCAAATTCATCCAGCGCCAGTCCACCGCCCCTCCTCGTGGATACAAACAGCATAAAGGCCAGAGGAAAACTTCCCCTCCCTACGCTGTATGACAGGCAGTTGAGGCCGTTTTTGTTGGCATACCTGTGATGCTAAAACGGGCACCCCGTGCATCGAACAAGTGGCACCATTCGGTATCGATCTCGATAGTCACATTTGCGCCCATGTCTACATGAAAGTCACCCTCCACTCGCACCACGATCGGCCGATGATCACACTCCAGGTGCAGGTAGGTCTCCGCCCCCAAGCGTTCAACCAGCGCCACTTTCAGCGTCAAGCCCTGAGGCGTGGCACTGTCAGCAACCCGAATATGTTCGGGCCTGATACCCAGCTGCAGGGCGTCTCCCTGCTCCACCCGGTAATCCCCCCGAAACGACAGCACACTGTCCTGAACGTTAACCGCTATACCATCCGCACTCCTTGACTTCACCACAGCGGGCATCATGTTCATCCTGGGCGAGCCGATAAACTCAGCCACAAAGGTGTTTTCCGGTTTTCTATACAGGTCAATCGGATCCCCCACCTGGGAGACCAGGCCCTGGTTCAGCACCACAATCTTTTCCGCCATGGTCATGGCTTCCACCTGGTCATGGGTGACATAGATAATGGTGGAACCGAATTCCTGGTGCAGTTTCTGGATCTCGGCGCGCATCTGCACCCGCAGCATTGCATCCAGGTTGGAAAGGGGTTCGTCGAAAAGAATAACCTCAGGGCGCTTGGCAATGGCACGCCCAATGGCCACCCGCTGGCGCTGGCCGCCGGAAAGCTGCGCCGGCTTTCTCGGCAGCAAATCTTCTAGGTGCAATATTTCCGCCACCTCCTTGACGCGCTTGCGAATTTCCGGCTTCGGGACTTTTTGCAGGCTGAGCCCGAAACCGATATTCTCAGCCACCGTCATATGGGGGTAGAGTGCATAGGACTGGAACACCATGGCGATGCCCCGCTTGTCCGGGGGGATATGGTTCATCAGCTGGCCGCCGAGCCTGAATTCTCCGGCCGTGATTTCCTCGAGGCCCGCCACCATCCGCAGCAGCGTCGACTTTCCGCAGCCGCTGGGCCCAACGAAAACGGCAAACTCGCCCTGCTCGATAGTAATATCAACACCCTTGATAATGTCGACATCACCGTAGCTTTTCCTAACCCCTTTCAGTTCGATTTGAGACATATGATCACTTCCAATAATTATCCCTTAACGCCACCGGAAAAGGTTCGCGTTAGGTAACCGCGCGCAAAACTGAATGCCACTACTGCCGGCAAGGTATAGATGACCGCCAGCGCGGTCAGAAAACCGTAGTCGATGGCGTCCACCCGCAGAAACGCCCGAAACAATCCCAAAGGCAGTGTCTGCAGTTCAGGCGACGACGTGAACATCAACGGCATCAGGAAGTCTCCCCAGGCATTGATAAACGCAAACAGGCCGGCGGCGGCCAGCCCTGGCAGCGCCATGGGTATCAACACATGCCTCAGGGTCTGCAGGGTTGTGGCACCGTCGAGAGCCGCCGCCTCTTCATAATCTTCGGGAATGGCGTCAAAAAACGTTTTCATAATCCACAACGCCAGGGGCAGCTGCATGGCCGCAAGCACCAGAACCAGTCCCAGGTAGCCATCGACGAAGGACAATAGGCGGCTCAAAAGCTGCTGATTGGCCGGTTCGGATACCAGCAGGTTAATCGCGTTATTGACCCAGTCGTTCAGTGTCAACATCACCTTGTATACCGGCACAATCAGCGCTGGCGGCGGCACAATCCTGACCAGGATAATGGCGTAGAGCAGTGGCGCCTTCCACCAGGCCTTGGTGCGCGACAGCGCATACCCCCCCAAACCCGCCAGCACCAGTACAATCAGGGTCGCCATACCGACTATGACCACGGAGTTGAAAATCCACAGCGCTCCGCTCTCATTGGTAAACAGGTTCGTGTAATGGGAAAAGGTGATGGTGTCTGGCCACTGTAAAAACTGACCGGCTTTTGGATCAACCGAGGCGAGGATCACCCAGAAAAACGGTATCACGCAATACAGCGCGATAATGCACAATATGCCATAGGCGCGCAGATTGGACTTGCTGCCAATAGTTGATTGGGCAGTGCTGCTCGCAACCAATGTCTGCATTCTAAACCTCCACCTTCAGCGCACGCACATAGAAGTAACCGATCAACATGGAAATCACCAAGCTGACCACCGCAACGGCTGCGCCGTAGCCCAACTGGAACGCCGTGAACGACTGGTTGTAAATATAGATCCCGATAATCTCAGTGGTATTGGCCGGTCCGCCGCGGCTGAGAGTATAAACCAGGCCAAAAATCGCAAAAGTTGTTACCGTGGAGACAAACATGTAAAGAAATATCGTGGGCATCAACATGGGCAGTGTAATGCGGAAAAAGATCTGCCGCTCACTGGCGCCATCGACTCTGGCCGCCTCGTAGATATCTTTGGGGATCGACTCCAGACCGGAGGTCAGCAGGATCATGGCAAATGCGATGCCGCGCCAGGTGTTGACGATAATGATCGCCATCAAGGGGAAGCTGAACAGCCACTGCTGGGGATCGACCCCAAACCAGCCCACAATGCGGTTCAGGGTGCCATACTCGCCGGTGGCGTACATAGACACCCAGATAAAACCCACCACCATTTCCGGCACGGCATTGGGCAATACAATCATGGCATTGAACATCGCCTTAAAACGAATCGGTCGACTCAGCAACAGAGCCGACACCAGCCCAAACAGGAATTGCCCGACAACAGCTGAACCGATCACGAAAATCAGTGTGACTTTCAGCGAGTTCCAAAACAGCGGGTCGGTAAACAGCCGGACAAAGTTGCGCAGCCCGACAAAGGAAGACTCCCGGGCGGCGAATCCCAGCAGGGCTTCATTGGTCAGACTCAGGGAGAAGGCGTAAAATGCGGGAAACACGATCAGCCCCCCCATTAACAGGAGCGCCGGCGACATCAGCAGGCGATAGAAGAGCTGCTTTCTTCTTTTGTAGGACAGAGCCATTTATCAGGACTCCCCGGTAGTGGTCATCAAGTGGGACGAGAAAGTCATTGCGACGCGGTTTCTACCGCCGACTCCCCCATGATATTGCTGACATACTTGAGCAATAACTCCTGCGCGCCGTCGGCGTCCTCCCTTCCTGTCAACAGGCTTTCCGTCGCCCGTGCCACGCCTGCCATCAGCGTGCTGGCGCCGACTGTAGTCTGAACCGCCTTGGCATCCACAAGCGTCCCGTGAGCGGCCGCCAGCAAGCCCATATCGGCAAACTCAGGGTGATCGACAACATCGAGCCGGGCGGGGACGTTGCCCAGCTTTTTGGCATAGGCAAGCGCGGACTCAACGGACCCCAGTTGCAATGCCACCTGGCGGGCCAACTCGGGATAACGGGATTTGGCGTTGACCCCCCAGCTGTATACGAGAGACGACAGCACATACTGTTCGCCGCGAACGCCCGGCATTTTCCAGGTGCCTACGGTGTTTTCCAGGTCCGGGATAGGATTGCGGCTGTTGGGGCCCCAGTCAAAAATCAGGCACCAGGTTCCGCAGGTGGTCATCAGCAGTTGGCCCTTGGGGAACATTTCGTATTTCGGAATCACCCAGGGCTCCGGGTTGAGCAAAGGCCGGATGGGCATCAGCTCTTCATCCACCAGGGATTGATAAAAGTCCAATGCCTCGTAAATGCCTTTCGAGGCAAGGCGGTATTGTCCCTGATTGTTCAGCAGTCGCGGGTCGGAGCTGCCCGCCAGCAGGTAGCGAAACCCCTCGGTGTAGGAGCCCGTTCCCCAGGTCAGTCCCGCTGGAAACAACATGGCGTACCGACCGGTTTTTTGCTTGATCTCCCTGGCCCGGTCCAGCAACTCCGGCCAGTTTCTCGGTTGCTCTGTCGATATCCCGTATTGTTCGAGAATATCCTTTCGATAGTAGAGCTGCTCAACCGTGAGGATGGACGGCACCACATAGGGCACCTGGTTAAATCTGGCTTTGCTCAATGTTTTGGCCAGGGGAACCAGTTGAGCATACCCCTCCCAATCGGCGAAAGCATCCGTCAAATCAGCCAGATAGCCGGCAGCGGCCAGGTCGTCGATCTGCTGATCGCGAGGAACCGTAAACAGGTCCGGCGCGTTGCCCGAGCGCAGCTCCGTGACCAGCTTGGTAAAGTAATCCAGGGCGGGGCTCGGGTACTCGACGATACGGATCTCGATACCGAGGGATGACTCAATCTCGGGCACCAGGCTTCTCAGCGCCTCCAGGCGCACTGCGCGATGCTCAGCGATGCGGATCACATCCCCGGCCGCCCAGGCGTCGATGGGCAGTATACTGGCCAGGAAGCCGATTGTTACCAGGCAGCGCTGCAAATATTGTTTATAATATCTAGTCATGGGCTTATTCTTCAAAACAGCGCGGATTGTTTTAAACAGGTATTCAATCGCAGTTTACCGGCGCACCGCCCGCTGCCGCGGACGCCTTGATCGCATCCCACAATGTGGCCATCTTCAAACCCTGTTCGGCAGGTGAAGGATTCTCAAGTTCACCTGCCCTGACTCTGTTGAAGATATCCATCAGGTTATTGGCCGATTCCTGCTCCTTGCGTTCGATGGCCTTGCCGGGTCGCTCAATCTCCACCCAGCGACCCCAGGCGCAAATTCGCACTATCGCCTCCGAGAAAAACAACTCAATGCGCGACTGGCACACAGGGATGGTTTCGCCCGAAGCGTGCAGGGTAAACAGGGTTCCGTTATCCAGGCGGCCGACAGCCGCGGTGACCGCGTCTACCGGATAATCCCGATGGTCCATCAGCGCGGAAATGGTTTTGAATTCAGCGCCGCAAATCATCGACACTGTGTTCATCAGGTGGGCGCCGGTATCGAACATAAAACCACCGCCGGATATTTTCGAGACCTGCTTCCAATGATTCCGGTACTTGGTGGCCCACTCCTCCCAGATGGTGCCGTTGATACTCACCAACTCACCGTAGGTTTTCTGCGCCACATCTCTTGCCAATTGGTGCACCAGCGGCGAGAGGCCGCCCTGGTAAGCCACGACCAGTTCTTTGCCGCTGGCCTCACGGGCGGTAATGATCTGCCTGGCTTCGTCGACAGTCATGACCATGGGTTTTTCCAGAAGCACGTCCACTTTCGCTTTAAGGGCACTGACGGCCTGCTCCGCGTGGAAAGCGTGGGGGGAAGAAATATAGACGGCGTCGAGAGGCGAGGCGACGCCTTCCGCTGTCAGGTCCTCCAGCATCGCCACCCAGTCCCCGTATAGCGAAGGGCAGGGTTTCCGCTGGATTTCTGCAAGGTCTTTTACCGCTTGCAAGGCCCCCTCACTGAGATCCGCAACAGCGACGATTTCAAGATCCTGTCTTTGAATCCACGTCTCTATGTACTGGCGTGCCTTGATGCCACTGCCGATGACTGCGAGTCTTAGCTTCACGAGTTGGTTTCCTTATTTACAGTGTTCTGGCCGGATTCGGACGACTCTTGCGACCCAGCACTTGTTGGGCACGCAGATCGAAGTTATTGCCGGATGGACGAAGCGCAGCGTGCTCATCAGCGGCGCCTGATCGGCTTTTTAAACAGGGTCTGTCTCGGCGCTCTCTCTACCGGCTCCGCCGGATAGGGTCGCCCCCAGTTTTCCAGGCGCCACCCATCCCCGTGTGCTTGATTGACGTAGCGAATACCATTGGCAATCACGCGGATAATGTTTGGGTCACGGTAGATGGGAAAGGTCTCGTGGCCCGGGCCGAAATAAAAGATTTTGCCTCTCCCCCGCTTGAAGCAACAACCGCTACGCAAGACCTCGCCCCCCTGGTACCAGGATGTAAATACCAGTTCATCGGGCTCGGGAATATCAAAGGGTTCCCCGTACATCTCTGACTTGGGCAGTTCGATATAGGGTGGCAGTCCCTCCGCGATAGGGTGCGAGGGCTGCAAGGCCCAGATCCGCTCACACTCGCCGTGATCGGCTTCCCGCCAGGCAAGGTTACAACTGGTCCCCATCAGGCGCTTGAAGATTTTCGCGTGATGGCCGGAGTGCAGAACGATCAGGCCCATGCCCTGCAGCACCCGCTGCTGAACTTTTTCAACCCTTTCCTCTTGCACCTCACCGTGGTACCTGTGCCCCCACCAGATCAGCACATCTGTATCGTCCAGCAGCGAATCAGTCAGCCCTTGTCCTTCATCGTCCAGGGTGGTAAGCCTCAGTTCAAAGCCGTAAGGGTTCAGTCCATCGACAATACAGCCGCCGATGGTTTCCGGATAAACCTTCTGCACCTCCTCGTCTTCGACTTCGTGGCGGCATTCGTTCCAGACGGTCACTTTAACGGTCATAAAAACTCCTTTAGCAATCCTCCGGGTAACCTTGTCAGGCCGCGCACTTTTCTGAAACACTAAAAATTTTAATCGTGGTCCCAACACCGTTCGCCAAAATATGGCTGAGCCAGTAAGTTACCCGCTCACTGAAATGCCGATTCTCTGCCAGGTCCTCCCCGAAAATATCACTGATAGCCAAATAACCGGCCACCAGGGTATCCACATTAACCAAGCGGCCCGATTTGTCCTCGCTATCCCTGGCTACCCGCTCCAAGCGCCCGGCCATGGGATCCTGCACGTCGATCGGGTCGCCCCGCTGGTCGAAGGCCATCACATAGCGTATCCAGCCGGCGATAGCCAGAGAGAGGTGCTCGATACTGCCGCCACAGGCCAACCGGTCCCGCAGGGTCCCCAGCAGGCGCTGGGGCAATTTCTGCGAACCGTCCATCGCTATCTGGTAAGTCCTGTGTTGCAGGTTGGCATTGGCAAACCGGGTCAGAAGCGCATCCACATAATCATTCAAATCCATGCCTTCCGGAGCGGTCAGCGTCGGGGCAATTTCCTTCTCCATCAGGCCGCGGAGAAAGCGGGCAAATTCCGGGTCGGCCAGCACCTGGTGAACATATTCGTACCCCGCCAGGTATCCGAGATAGGCAAGAGTGGAATGGGTGCCATTTAACAAACGCAGTTTCGCCAGCTCGAAAGGTGCCACGTCTCTGACAAAATTTGCCCCCACCTTATTCCAGTCCGGTCGCCCGGCGGTAAATTCATCTTCGATCACCCACTGGGAGAAAGCTTCCGTCTTTACCAAACCGAGGTCGAGGTAGTCGCAATCCTGTTGCAGTTGCGCAATATCCTCTTCCCGTGTAGCCGGGACGATGCGATCCACCATGGTATTGGGGAAGCTGACATTGGCTTCGATCCAGTCCCCCAGCCCCGCGTCGCGAAGCCGGGCAAATCCGACCACAATCTGTTTCAGGGTGCTACCGTTATTGGGCAAATTGTCGCAACACAGAATAGTCGGTATTGAGGCCCGCGCTGCCCTGCGCCGGCGCAACGCCTCGACGATAAAGCCAATCGCCGTTTCCGGCCTCTCCGGATCCGCCAGGTCATGCACTATCCCCGGATGCCGCTCGTTGAGTAATCCCGAGGCGGGTAGAAGACAATAGCCTTTTTCCGTAATGGTCAGGGAAATGATTTTGCAGCGCTCGCTGACCATGGCCTCCAATACCGCCCCCGGATCTTCCGGCGCCACAAGTACCTGGCTGACGGCACCGATAACATGCCGGTTAATCGACTCACCGTCCATTTCCACCAGGGTATAAAGCCCGTTCTGGGGGTTCAGCTGATCGCGCACGCCGGCGCTGCGCAAGGAAACACCAATGATTTTCCAATCGCCCCCCTGCTGCGCCATTAGCTTGTCGGTGTAAGCTGCTTCATGGGCGCGATGAAAGGCGCCAATTCCCAAGTGAACAATCCCGTAATCCAGGGAGTCCCGCGAATATGTCAGTCCATTCTTTTCGCCGGCGAGGCCAGCATTTAAACGTACCTGCTGTTTCATAATAAAAGCCGATTCGGGCAATCCGGGCACCTCGCACTTAATCGCAAAGAGCGCACCCGCGTAGGGTTGTTTGAGCAAAGCTTCTTCGGTTTGATCCTTGCGCGCCGATGTCACATACAAGGTCTTCAGGTCTTCGCCACCGAACATGCAACTTGTCGGACAGGCAACCGGCATCTCCACAATGCGATCAATGCTCCCGTCCGGGGCATAGCGTACGACCCGCCACCCCATCCACTGGGCATTCCAGAGATAGCCCTCGGCGTCCACGGTTGAGCCATCGGGAATTATGTGCGTTCCCTTGAGGGTAAAAAAAACCCGTTTATTGGAAATTTCACCCTTAGCATTGTCGAAATCGTAGGCGAACATGGTTTGCTCGACAGAGTCCGCGGAATAGAATGTTTTGCGGTCCGGACTCCAGGCAAAGGTATTCGGGTTACCGATATTACCGCTGATTTTTTGCAGTTGCCCAGCCCCGTCCATGCATCCGTTAAGCCGGTATAGGGAGCCGCTTACGGCCTGTTCCAGATCATCGGTGGTGCCAAACCAGAAACGTCCGTTCGGGTCCGTCTTACCGTCGTTGGGGCGGTTGTCGGGAAGCTCCTGCTCGTAGCACAGCAGTTCAGTCGAGGTGCCGGTTGCCACATCAAACCGATACAAACCACCCCGGCAGGCCAGCAGCAACCGGCCCGGCATATCCGTGGTAGTGACAGCCGCAACCGCCATGCCGATAGACCACTCTTTGACGTGGCCATCGCAGGGAGAGAATCTAAACAGCAGCTCTTTTTTGATATCCACCCAATAAAGCACCTGCTCCCGGGCACACCATAGCGGCCCCTCCCCCAGCTCGTTGTGCAGGTTGGCCACCACTTCAACGTCTGCCATCACCACTGTCCGCCTCAGGCTTGGTTGATTTTGTTGCGGCCGATAACCGGGTATTGCTCCACTTCGTAAACCTGCCCATTAATAGGTGCAGATCTTTCCGATAACCAAAAGATAACGTGTGGGGCAATGTGTTCGGGTTTCAAAATGGAGCCGGAAGGCGCAAACACCGCTGGGACTTGATCCAGCCAGTTTTCCGGACGCCCTTCCCCGACCTGGATCTTGTGCTCGTTTTCAGTCAGGGTCCAGCCCACGTTCAACTGGTTAATGCGGATCTTTTCCGGCCCCAGGGCGTCGCCCAGGTTCCGCGTCATAGTCTGCATCGCCCCTTTTGACATGGAATACACCAGAATATTGTCCTGCCCGCAATGGGCATTGATAGAACCGATATTGACAATGGACCCGCCCCGATTCCGGGCGCGGAAATGACTGATCACCTGCTGGCACATCAGCAGCGGCGCCCGCGCGTTGATGGCCATGATGCGGTCGAATGCCTCAACCGTTAAACCTTCCAGCGTATTTCTGGTCATCACCGCCGCATTGTTAACCAGGCAGTCGACGGAGCCAAAGCGCTCAATCGCAAATTCAACGATCCTCGCGGGGGACTCGGGGTCGGCCAAATCCGCGGCAATAAAGGCCGCACGCTCACCCAGCGTCTCGGATTTCTGCCTCAAGGCGTCTTCATTGGTGCCGTGCAGCAGCACATTGGCCCCTTCCGCATAAATGGCTTCAGCGATACTCCAGCCTATGCCGGTGGATGAGCCCGTAACAATCACGTTTTTATCGACAAGCATCTCAGTTTCTCCATTGTTCGCTCGCGAGAGCGCCTGTTCATACAGGCCTGGGCTTACGGAGGCAAGGCTAATTGGCCTGACCACCAAACCAAATTGCATCTGTTGACGCACACTATCACAGAAGGTATTTCAGTGAAAGCAGTCTCCGAAACTGCGAAATTGTGCCTCAAAGCCCTGTGATTCCCGTGTCGGTCATCGACCAACTGGAAAATGCCACCCTACTGGCCACGGCGCTGTATATAGGCGACTTGCCGGCGAGATCGCCTTGCGCGCCCCACTGCCCTGGAGGCCATTGGCGCTATCCGGGAAGCGCTGCCCGGGGCGAACATGTGCTGTGTGGGTGGCTCGCGGATGATGGCGAAGGAGTTTGTGAAAAATGGAAACTGGCAGGAAATTGAGAAGTTGACCCGCACTGCCGCCACTTTGCGCAACGGCCTCAGCGGCAGATGTATCGGCGTCAGGAGGCGTTCTGTTCCATCGTCGCGACCAATGCGGCGATAGTGTTGCGCAGGTGAGCACGCATGGCCAAGCGGGCTCCCTCAGGGTCCCGGGCTCGCATGGCCTCAAGTATGTCGTAATGCTCTTTCAGCGAGGGATGGCTACCCGCTTTGCGCACGCGCTCATGGAATATATTGGTAATACCCGAGCTTTGGCGCAGCTCCCAAAGCCAATGCACTATCGAGGCAAGGGCACTGTTGCCGCAACCATCGGCAATAATACAGTGAAATTCCCGGTCGGCCTGTTCCACCTTCTCCGCGAAGCCTTCCAGGGAGGCCATGCGCTCATAGGCGCCCTCCAACTTGTCGAGCATTTCGCGGGAGAGCTGGGTCGCCGCCATGGAAGCGGCTTCACTTTCCACCAGCATGCGCGCCTCGAGTATCTCAAAAGGCCCCAGACCTACATCACTGATTTCCGGATTGGGCAGCTGCTTCAATACATATACCCCGGAGCCTGTGCGAATTTCCACAATGCCATTCAATTCCAGCGCAATCATGGCCTCGCGAATGGTGGGACGGCTAACACCGAACCTAGTGGCCAGGTCGCGCTCCGAGGGCAGGCGCTCGCCCACTTTGACATCGCCTCGGGCGATCAAGCGGGACAACTGATCAGCGACTTCCATGTATAAACGTCGAAGCTTTACCGCTTCTATTTCCATAGCGCACCACTCCTTAAAACACACTTTAGGACACTGCTTACATGCCGGCACTCAGGCACACCAGTGTAGCGTTAAATTATTGGTGGAACGTAACTACTTAGCTCATCGGGATCGGGACCCGGGAAAGCGTCGTAGGTTGGGCCGAGCTTCGCGAAGCCCTGCGGTCTGGGGGAGTTGGACTTCGCTGCGCTCACTCCAACCTACGCCTCACCCCTCGGGAATAGAGCACCCCTGGCTTCTCTTACTAACAACATGGCCAGCAGTTACGGTGGAACTTATAGATAGGCCCAAACCCGCATAGCTACAGGGTTTCACATGGTTCCACTCAGGGTGCACAGTGCACTAGCAGGGTGCACAGTGCACTAGCAGGGTGCACAGTGCACTAGCAGGGTGCAACAAATTGCACTAGGGCAACCAGCCAAGCAGTCTAGGGGCCTAGCCAAAATTATGGCAGCCCCGGCACAAGGGGTCAAGATACAGGGGACCGGACAGTATGGCACCAAGGCGAGATAAATAGCTTCATCATGCGCCACTAGCACCCATTTTAAATGCGGTCACGGTCTTTCCATCCTGCCCCCAAATCGCGTACCAACCGATATAGACATAACAGAGGGCTGGTACGATAAAGCTCAGTTGCACACCGATAAGATCGGCCACAGCGCCCTGGATAACCGGCAGTATGGCACCACCAACAATCGCCTGGCACAGCAGTCCGGAGCCGCGACCGGTCAACGAGCCCAGGCCCCTGATGGCCAGGGAAAAGATTGTGGGGAACATAATGGAGTTGAAAAATCCCACCGCCAGTATCGACCACATGGCGATGTGACCGGAGCTCATCACACTCACCAGAATCAGACAGATGGAGAGCAGGGCGTTAAAGCCCAGGACATAAAACGGCGCGATACGCCGGGTGATAACGGCGCCGACAAATCGCCCCACCATCGCCGCGCCCCAGTAGTAAGATACCATGTGTCCCGCTTCCGCTTCCGCCATGCCGGCGATATCGGGCTGAGCGAAATAATTCACCAGGAAACTGCCAATGGTGACTTCCGCCCCGACATAGAGAAAAATGCCCAGCGCACCCAGCACCAGGGGTTTATGGTTCCAGATGGAATCCCGGGCAGATTCGGCAGTGCTTTGTTCCACATGGGAAACCACGGGTAACCTGAGAAAGAAAAAGACAATCGCGGTCGAAACCATAACGCCCGCCAGCAATAAATAGGGCAACTGCACGGCCTTGGCCGACGCGGTGCCGGATTCGGCAGTCACTGCCAAAATCAGGATCGCGCCAAACATGGGGGCCAGCGTGTGTCCCAGGGAGTTGATGGCCTGCGCCAGAATCAAGCGACTGGCGGCGGTACGCTCGGGGCCCAAAATGGACACATAAGGGTTGGCGGAAACCTGGAGCATGGCAACGCCCGCAGCCAGAATAAACAGCCCGGCCAGAAACGCGGGGTAGGCCTCCAGTTCCGCCGCGGGGTAGAACAGGCCGCAACCAGTGGCGATTGTCAGCAGACCGATGATAATCCCGCGCTTGTAACCCATCAGTTCCAGCAGCTTGCCGGCAAAAGGTGACACCAAAAAGTAGGCGCCAAAAAAGCAGAACTGCACCAGCATCGCCTGGGTGTAACTCAAATCAAAAGCGGCTTTGAGGTGCGGAATAAGAATATCGTTAAGTGCGGTAATAAAGCCCCAGATAAAAAACAGACTCGTCATCACACCAAAGGCAAACTGGTGGTTGGCACCGCCTGGAGCACCCACTTCCGCACTACCACTACTGTGCATACCCATATCTCTACCTGTTATTAAGTTATTATTAGCGCTGAACGCCGCCGACCCCGATTTCCACCGCGGAACTTTTAGCCATGATTCTATCGCCGGCCCAATTACCAATTGAACATGGAGCCATCTTCAAGCCGGTTGACCGGCAAGAAGGCGCGCTGATAGGGGTACTTTTTCGCCAACTCCTCATTGAGGTCCACACCGTGCCCAGGCGCTTCACCGGCGATCAGACAGCCATCCTTGAACTCATAGTCATGGGGGAAGACTTCGTCGGTCTCGGGCGTATGACGCATATATTCCTGAATGCCGAAGTTGGGCACCCAGGTATCAAAGTGCACCGCAGCCCCCAGGGTGATGGGGCTCAAGTCGGTGGCGCCGTGGAAACCGGTCTTCACATGGTAGAGCTCCGCCAACTGCGCAATGCGGCGCACATGGGTAATCCCCCCGGCGTGAACAATGGTGCTGCGAATATAGTCGATCAACTGCTCGGTAATCAGCTGCTGGCAATCGTGTATGGAGGAGAACACCTCGCCCACGGCCAGCGGCGTCGTGGTATGCTGGCGAACCAGCCGAAAGCCCTCCTGCAGTTCCGCCGGCACCGTGTCTTCCAGCCAGAACAGGCGATAGGGCTCCAGCTCCTTACCAAGGCGACCCGCTTCAATGGGCGTCAGGCGGTGGTGAACATCGTGCAACAGGTGGTGGTCATAGCCGTAGCTGTCACGCAGGGTATCAAACAGCTTGGGGACATGGTTCAGGTACTTCTGTGTCGACCAGAGGTTCTCGGAGGGCAGGTCCGCGTCGGCGGGCTCGTAAAACATCTTGTCCCTGGAGACGCCGTAGGTACTGGGCAGCCCCGGGACACCGCTCTGGGCGCGAATGGCCTTGTAGCCCATTTCGATATAACGGCCCACCTCGTCGACAGTTTCGGCCGTGTCGCCACCATTGGCATGACCGTAAACCATCACTCCGTCACGGCTCTTGCCCCCCAATAATTGGTAAAGTGGCATACCGGCGGCCTTGCCTTTGATATCCCATAAAGCCACGTCCACCGCGGCGATGGCAGTCATACCCACAGGCCCGCGGCGCCAGTAGGCCCCCCGGTACAGGTACTGCCAGATATCCTCGATCTGGCCGGCGTCGCGGCCGATCAGGCAGGGCACCACATGATCCTGGAGATAGCTGGCAACGGCCAGTTCGCGCCCGTTGAGGGTGGCATCACCGATACCGTAGAGCCCTTCGTCGGTCTCTATCTTGAGAGTGACAAAATTACGTCCCGGGCAGGTGATAACTACCTTGGCATCTACGATTTTCAATAGTCTACTCCTTCTGGTTCATGAGACTCTGGTGCCGCCAGGAAATGCTTGCACTGACAAATGGCTTCTGCTTAAATTGGTCAGACCCTTGTACCAAACAGTAACTGGTCTATCCAATTAAATCAAGGGATGTTTAACCTGAAATCGGGAGTCTCCCTGAAATGCGCGTTCTAGGCTTGGTGTTGTTCAGCTTGTTGACCACCTTCACTTTGTTCACCACTTCCACAGTGATGGCCAAGGAACGACCAGTCGACCTGGTTTACCCCCACCTGGATACCGCCAACAGCCGCTGGTTTTTCTTTGACTCCGCCTCCCGCCCCTTCGGCATGGTCAACCTGAATCCGGATACGGAAATCGGCGGTGCCTGGGGCAGCGGCTATCGCTATCACTCTGACACCATCAAAGGCTTCAGCCATGTCCATGCCTGGCAGCTGTCCGGGCTGTCCGTTATGCCGGTGGTGTCAAGCCTGCCAACATCAGAGTTAAAGGGCGATTACTACTCCCCTTTTAACCACGATACCGAAGAAGTCCGCCCCGGCTACCACAAGGTACTGCTGGAGCGAAGCAATATCGGGGTAGAACTGACCGCAACCACGCGGGTGGGCTTTCACAAATACACCTTTCCCGCAGGCAAAACCCCCAAAATATTGTTTAAGCTCAGCGGTAAACTGGGACCGGTGGAGTTTACCGATGCGCACCTGGAGCAGATCGATGCACACCGTTTTTCGGGCTATGTGACTAACGGCGCAACCATCCGGCGCCCCAAAGAAACACCGGTGTTTTTCCATGTCGAACTCAATCAACCCGTTGCTTACCTATCCGCCTGGAAAGGTGAAAACGTGGTTGAACAGGCGGAGAAAGTCAGCGGCCGGAATACCGGTGCTGTATTGACCCTCGAAAAAACCAACAAGCCTGTCATGATGAAAGTAGGTATTTCCTACACCAGCGCGGAAAACGCCAGGAAAAACCTTGAGACCGAACTCGCCCATTGGGAATTTGATCGCACGGTCAAGGATGCCACCGAAGAGTGGAACCGGTGGTTATCCAAAATCACCGTCACGGGCGGCTCCCTGAAGCAGCGCAGGCGCTTTTACACCGACCTCTGGCACGCCCTGCAGGGGCGGCGCATTATCAGCGATGTGGACGGTCACTATTCGGATCAAACCGGCGACAAGAGAGTCGTCAAACAGCTGCCGAAAAAAAAGAACGGAGACCGTTTTAATCATTACAATTCCGATTCGTTTTGGGGCGCTCAGTGGACCATCAGCACCCTCTGGCCCTTGGCATACCCCAGGGTTGCGTCGGATTTCAGCCACAGCTTGCTGCAGTATTATCGCGACGGCGGTATGATTCCCCGGGGTCCGTCGGGGGGTAACTATACCTACGTGATGACTGGCGCCTCCTCAACCCCCTTTATGGTGTCCAATTGGATGAAGGGCATTCGGGATATCGATATCGACGAAGTCTATACGGGTCTTAAACGGAACCATTCCATTGACGGCATCATGGCCCGCGCCGGTTACGAGCATTACTCCACCGTCGGTGGCGGCATGAAGTATTATCTGGAGAGAGGTTACATACCCTATCCCATTCCCGAAGAGGCCGACCACAGCAACGGCGACCTCTTTCACTGGAAAGGTGCCGGGCAAACGATAGAGTATTCCTTCCAGGACAACGCCCTCTCCCAACTGGCAAAGTCTCTCGGCCATGACGACGATGCCGCCTATTTTTTCGAGCGTTCTCGAAACTATAGAAACTTGTATGACGCTTCCAGCGGTTTTATGCGCCCGAAGGAACTCGACGGCAGCTGGCGCAAAAACTACGATCCCTACGACTACGATAAGGGCTTTGTGGAGTCCAACGCATCCCAGATGACCTGGTTTGCCACGCACGACCTGGACGGCTTGGCTGAATTGATGGGCGGCAAGCAGGCACTGGTCGACAAACTCGACAACGCTTTCAAAGAAGCGTCGAAACAGAGTTTCACAGCTGGCAGCGCCCACAAGTACGAAAAGGACAAGCGCTACAGCCGGGTTCCGATTAACTACGGCAATCAACCCAGTATGCAGACAGCCTTCATTTTTTCAGCGGCCGGCGCCCCCTGGAAAACCCAGTACTGGTCACGGGAAGTGGTCAATCACGTCTTCTCCGGCCTTAGCCCCGATACCGGCTACAACGGCGATGAAGACCAGGGTTTGATGGGCTCACTGGCAGTGCTGATGAAGATAGGTTTATTCCAACTGACAGGGGGCACCGAACCCGACCCCGTGTACTGGATAGGCAGCCCGCTTTTTGACGAGATTAGCATCGAACTGGATAGCCAGTATTACCCGGGCAACCGGTTTACAATCAAAACCGTCAACAATTCAGACAAAAACCGCTATGTCCTGTCCCTGCGGCTGAACGGCAAGCCCCTTTCCAGAACTTACCTGCGCCACAGTGAAATTATCCGGGGTGGCGAGTTGATTCTGAACATGGGGCCCGAACCGCACAATGGTACTGAGTTAAGCGGAACCCCCCTGTAGGAAGCCTGCTTGCAGGAGTGCGGGCAGCAAGCTTCCGGTTGCCATCCATGGCGAGGCGAAGGCACATTCGATCAGGCCCCGGCCCCGCCATCCATGGCGGGTCGCCAAGCCGCGCACAAAGCAGTGCTTTGTATGCGCGCGGCTTGGCCCTGCAAGCAGGCTCCTACAGCGCAATCCTCAGGGGCAGGAGCAGTTCGGGGCTTAACTTAGCGCCATTCGGGCCCGAGCCTAATACCGCCACCTTAAGCCGAAAATCGGCATATTTGTAGGGCCGAAGGCGCCGTGAATACCTGGAGCGGCCGGACTGGGCAAAGCGTAGCGTGCCCATCAAGGTCCCGGAAGATGGGCACGTCGCTACGCTCCGTTGACTCGCGCCATCCATGGCGCTCGCCCGCTTCGCGAGCGCCTGCGGTGTCCAAATCGGCAATCCTGCCGATTTGTGCCCATCCTGCGACCGAAACAACGCTTAAGGTAGCGGTATTAGGCCCGAGCCGAAACAATGACCAATCCACAAGCTCCCCTATGTCTACGGAAGAGTGCTTGTGGATTTGGAAGGTGGCCTGATTTTACTACCCCAATCGGTCGCTTGACTCCCCATAGTGAGGGTAAGTTTTCCACCTTTAATTATCTCTTTATGCTCAATCCAGGATAAGTTGTATGGCTTGCCATTAAGCTCGGCCGAAACAATAAAATTATTTTTATCGGATAAATTTTTAGCTTCTATGGTGAACGACTTACCATTTTCCTGATGTAATGTCACCCGTTTAAAATAAGGTGTATTAAGGAGGTAATATGCTTGACCTGCATTTGGAAAAATCCCCATCATATGAAAAGCCAACCAGGATGACATAGCGCCGGAGTCGTCATTTCCAGGAATGCCCGCACGCGTACTGTTATAGTTTTTATCAATAATTTTATGGATACGCTTTGAACTTAAATCCGGACGAGCAATCCAGTGATATAAAGTTGGGCTCAAAAATGAAGGCTCATTGCCAACATTGTATAAACTCTTATCAAATAGTGTATTGAGCCTTTTTTCAAATGCTTTATCACCACCGGATTTCTCAATGACTGCGGCTATATCGTGCGGTACATATAGTGAATACTCCCAAGAACTCGCTTCATAGAAAAATCCACACCACCAACAAACACAATTTGGCCAATCCTGTGCAAGTGGATGATAGTCAATACTTGCAAAACGGCCATCCGACACATCACATTGTATTTTATCAACCCACTGACCGCTTGAATCTCTTGGCATGATAAAACCTTGAGAGCCATTATCACTAATATCACGCCATAAATTTTTCCAATTATCAGATTGGGCTAAATATCGATAGTACTCGCCCATCCTGCCGAGGCCTTTTGCAAGTACAGCAATGGCATAATCATTGTACGCATACTCCAGAGTTCGGTTGCCCGAACGCACATAATCCGTCGACACATAGCCTAAGTTGTTGTAGTCAACTAAACCGCCCCGACCATGCTTCTCTTCGTTGTCGCCAGGAGGAACTGTTGCATCCTTTATCATGCCTTTCAATGCTGCGTGGTAATTAACGCCAGGCACATCTTTAACATAAGCATCGGTAATGACAATGGCAGCATTTGATCCACCTTGAGTCCTGCCATTACTGTTTCCACTTCTTGCATCCGGCAAATAACCATCGTATTTGTAGATGTTTATCATGGCATTAATAATTTCTGCCTGTCGACTTGGTGATATAAGGGTGATCAACGGGGACGATGTTCGAAATGTATCCCAGATAGCATAGAAGTCATCATAGTATGGGGCAGCCGTCCACAATGGATTTTCACCAGTACGATTTACCGGCATCAACATTGTATGATACAGCGCAGTATAAAACATGGTTTTTTGGGACTGCGTAGCGGAGCTATCTATTTCAATCCGGCTAATTAGCTTTTCCCATTTTTGCTGTGTTTGCGCCAAAACCTGGTTAAAATTCCAGTGCGGCACTTCATTTTCGACATTGTGCTTTGCTTTTGCTGAGCTGACAAAAGAAATACCTATTTTTACTTTAATTTTTTTATTGTCATGCTGGTTGAAAAACAATAACGCGCCTGTTTTCTCTGCAGAATCATATTGCTGATCCGACTTAGGCGATATATTTTTTCCTTTGAAAGTTGAATAGTCCGTAAAAGGTTGGTCGAACTCAGCGTAATAATAAACCGTATATGCCGCCCCATTGTTCCAGCCACCGCGTATTCTGCTATATCCCTCTACCTGCGTGCTAGATAGCACATGCACCTCGGAACCCACAAATTGCTGTGCTTCTCTGGCATCTGGGACTGGGGTTTCACCCAAGAAAAAACCACCATCAATTTTTATGGCATTGCTGACAGCATCTTTAAAGGTATACTGATGAAAGGCGACTCGATCACTGGCCGTTAGTTCAGCTTTGATTTTCCACTTGGTTAAATCAGCACTGTAGTAACCTGCTTTAGCAACTTCATTTTGGCGCAGAGAGGTTTGTTCGATCTTCTCAAACTCTCCTGAGTACGGCATAACGGAAATATTTCCGTATTTAGGGCCGCCACCAGTGCCACTTACATGGACCTGGCTAAATCCATGCAAAGGTTTATTTAAGTTGGGGGAGTAGCCGCTATTGGAACCAATATCAATGTCAGGACCGGGTTTGACCATGCCAAATGGTGCGCTAGGGCCTACAAAAACATTACCTTCGCCTTCAGAGCCAATAAATGGGTCTATATATTGATAATTATTTTTTTCTGCATGTGTACAACTTGCGATTAAACTGGTGCCTAGCAATAAAGCAGCGCTAAGAAGTTGCTTCATTTTTATCCCTATATTGTCGGGTTGTTTTTAGTACAACTTAAGGTGTTTTTTGAGCACTCCCTGGGCCCACTTTGATAAAAATCGGGTTGCTATAGAACCATAAATCAGACCAAGGATCTTCACCCGCCGGGTCTGTTTCCGGTTCAAGCTCCGTTCTTTGATTAGTTCCTCTCACTCGTATATAAAATGGCTTAGTCAGGTTATCGATTTGCTGTTTTATCTGGATATACTGGCCGTCTTTAACCCAAGTTTCAGGCATAAACCGCCTGAACACCTTAGTTGATGGGTTCGTATCCGTAGTCCTATCTGCGGAACGTCCAGTGATTAACCCTGTGATCAAATCCACTCTCTCAACGCTTGGATTTTCTCGGCGCGCATTGTTTGAATCCGGATCTAAAAATGTGATAGTAACAACAATGGAGTCATCGGGCTCTACGACTAATGTATCGCCTATATTCGCTTTTGCATGTTTACCCTTGACCTCAGCCGTCACATAAAGCTCGGATATCAAATCCCCGGTAGTGACAAACACGTGACCGGAACGCAAGCTGGATAAAATATCCTGGTAGGTCTTTTCTGCATAAACATAGGTTTTTGAGTATTCACCAGGCCAAAAATCTGTTCTGCCCTCGGTATAATGCACATGGCTATCTGAAGTTGAAGTGATCCACCAGTGGCGACCTTCAGCTAACATACTATCCCAGAATCCCCCTAATTTAGCCGTCATTTGGTCAAACCCACCTAGCGTTGGATATTGATCATATCCGCCGCGAATTCCTGTTGGTTTAATACTGCCATCCGGATTGAGTGCATTTGCTTGATGCCCCGGCGCCCCCTCCATTCCAATAGCGACGGTGGGAGCTGTATCATTCCAGTTCCTTAATTCGGCAGGCGTTACTTTAGTGTATTCACCTAAATTGGTAGCCGTTCTCCCGGGATGATTAACTATAACAATTGGTTGATGTTTTTGTGCTTTCATTGCAGTTAGTGCATCCAACATCCGCTCTTCTGTATCTCGGGCGGGATCGTCGGGATACACCTCACGACGGTTATATGTTTTTTCTAACTCCAATAATTGCTGGGATTCGTGATGGCTGTGCGGAATAATTAAACTACTGTGTTTTGCCCCTGGCGTATCGAATTCCATTCCATAAAATTGAATGACTTGAGAAACGGCTTTTCGTGACGCAAGTAAATCGGGATATGCATTATCGAAATTTAATTTACTGTGGTTAGGGCCACCATGATCCGTGGTAACCATCCAGCTTAAGCCGTGATGAGCTGCCATTTGTGCATTTAAAACAGTCGAGTAATGCGCATCTCCACCTAATATAGGCGTCGGAGGTACCGTTGAATGATCCCAAGTTGCGCTATAACGACTATGTATATGATGATCACCCGCTAACCATTGTTTTTTACCTGTATTAAATCCAACCTCAATTGAGGCATCAGATTTTTCCAACTCTGTTGCGTCTTGGTTACAGCCACACAATAATAAAGCGAATGATAAAAAAGTCCTAAATGTCATTAAAGTGCGCACTAGAATCTCGCAAATTTACTATCAGTTATTATTTCTTGGTTAATGCGATGTTTCACAATAACCCCTGATGACACCGGTGTCAAATTTCTACATACATACCTTATCCCTGGCCCGGATATAGCGCCAAGCCGCTCAATATAGGCCCCCTGTGAGTATGTACTTACCGTCGCTCAGCACTTCCCGAGCCATTCGATGGTTTCGCGGATATCGCCCTTCGTTGTCAACGGATTGATGGTGCAAAGTCGAAGTGCGGTGCGCCCCTTGAGAGAGGTGGAGGACACACAGGCGAAGCCCGAGTCCGCCAGATCCTTGGCGCGCCGCTTATGGCCCTCGCCGGACTCCCCCTTCAATGCAAAACAGACTACGCCGATCTGTGCCGGGGTGACCACTTCCCACTTGTCCGGTTGCTGTCGCAGGTAGCCCTCGGCGTACTCGGCCAGGGCAATGCCGGTTTCAATCGCCTCGCGGAATCGGGCTACGCCATAAGTGCGCAAACTCAGCCACAGCTTCAGTGCCCGCGAGCGCCGGGTTAGTTCGAGGCCCCGATTGCGGAAGTCCACTTCGCCCGCCCCGGCTTCCACATCCTTCAGGTACTCGGGGTTCATGTTGAAGCAGTGCTCGAGGGCCCCTTTGCGGATTAACAGGCAGCCCGCGTCATAGGGCTGGAACAGCCATTTGTGGGGGTCCAGTACCAGCGAGTCGGCGCGCTCCATGCCGCGCAGGTAGTCGCGGCCCCGCGCAATGAGCGCCGCCGGGGCGCCGTAGGCGCCGTCGATGTGAAACCACAGGTTTTCCCGCGCACAGATATCCGCCAGTTCCGGCAGCGGATCGACGGTACCCGCATTGGTGGTCCCCGCGGTTCCGATCACCATAAACGGTTTGTTGCCCGCCTGTCTGTCCCCGGCAATGGCAGCGAGCAATGACTCGACAGGTATCCTGAGCTGCTCGTCACTTTCCAGGATGCGAATATGTTCCGGAGGGAAACCCAGTTCCTTAAGCGCCCGCGGCAGGGACGAATGGGTCTGGTCGCTCAGGTACACCACACCGGTGCCGGCGGTGGCTCGCGCTGCGGCAAAGGCGGTGAGACTGGCCATGGAACCACCGCTGACCAGAACACCCTCGGTGCCTTCGGGAAGGCCCATTAACTGGCGCAGCCAGTCGATCACCACCAGCTCAACGGTGGCGGGACCGGAGCCCCCCGCCCAGGAGGCCGCGATGGTATTGAATCCCGCACCCAGCCATTCCCCGAGTACCGCGGCAAAAGAGCTGGGGCCCGGTACCCGGGCAAAGTAGCGGGGGTGGTCGCCCCGCTGTTGATGGGGAAGCGCCACCTCGGCCAGCAGGGCGAGGGATTCCTCGGCATTTAACGGCTGTTCGGGCAGCGGCCCGCCCAGGCCCTGCCGGAGCTGGTCCGCCTGGCCGGTCAGGATCGCGGCCTCCCGGCTCCTGCATGCCAGCCGGTCGACCACCATGTCTACCACCCGGTAGCCCAGGCGGCGCATCTCTTCGGTTTCCAGCCCCAGGGTGTCAGGGGGGTAGCCGGATTCGTTTTCGCTCAGCTTGTCGGTCGTCATCGACTTTCCCTTCACTATCCAGGAATTCAACCGTAGGGTGCGCCGTGCGCACCGGTCCAGGGCTGGTGGGCACCTCCGGCTTCTTTTCGCCTGCAGGGCAGGCTCCCACGGTGCCTTGAGCTGCCCCCCTAAACTTGAACTCTAAATATCGAACTCGATGCCCTGGGCCAGGGGCAGCTCGGTTGAATAGTTCACCGTGGAAGTGGCGCGACGCATGTAGCCCTTCCAGGCATCGGAGCCGGACTCGCGACCGCCGCCGGTTTCCTTCTCGCCACCGAAGGCACCGCCGATTTCCGCACCGCTGGTGCCGATATTGACGTTGGCAATGCCGCAGTCGCTGCCGGCAGCGGAGAGAAAGGTTTCCGCTTCCCGAACGTCATTGGTGAAAATGGCAGAGGACAGCCCCTGGGGAACATCGTTCTGCAGGCGTATCGCCTCCTGCAGGTCGGTGTAGGGATAGACGTAGAGAATTGGAGCAAATGTCTCATGCTGGACCGTTTGCCCGGATTCCGGCATTTCGACAATGGCGGGCCGGACGTAATAAGCCTCGGGGTATTCGTCGGACAGAACCCGCTCTCCCCCGGTGACCTTGCCGTTCGCCACTCCCTGCAGGGCGGTCTGCATACTGTCGTAGGCGGTCCGGTCGATCAGCGGGCCCACCAGCGTACCGGCGTCCAGCGGGTTGCCGATCTCAACACTTTGATAGGCCTTTTTCAGCGCCGGCACCAGCTCTTGGTAGATGGATTTGTGCACCAGCAGGCGGCGTGTGGTGGTGCAGCGCTGCCCCGCAGTGCCCACGGCGCCGAACAGGATCGCACGCACGGCCATATCCAGGTCGGCGGAGGGGCAGGCGATAATGGCATTGTTACCGCCGAGTTCCAGAATAGAGCGGCCGAAGCGCTCGGCCACCACCGGGCCCACTTTGCGGCCCATGGCGGTGCTGCCGGTGGCACTGATCACCGGTACCCGCTTGTCGGCGGTCAATTGGGCACCGATACCGGCCTCGCCGATCAACAGCTGGGACAAGCCTTCAGGCACACCGCCCACTTCCCGGGCGGCATCCTCAAAGAGCTTCTGGCAGGCGATCGCGGTGATAGGGCTCTTCTCCGAGGGCTTCCAGATGATGCTGTTGCCGCAAACCACCGCCAGGGCGGCGTTCCAGCTCCAGACTGCGACGGGGAAGTTGAACGCCGAGATAATGCCCACGGGGCCGATGGGGTGCCAGGTTTCACTCATGCGATGACCCGGGCGCTCGGAGGCGATGGTCAACCCGTGGAGCTGGCGGGAGAGGCCCACAGCGAGGTCGCAGATATCGATCATCTCCTGCACTTCGCCGAGGCCTTCCTGGTAGATCTTGCCGCACTCGAGGGTAACCAGCGCGCCCAGGGCCTCCTTGTGCTCCCGGAGCTTGTTGCCCAGCACGCGGATCAACTCGCCGCGCTTGGGGGCCGGTACCAGCTTCCACTGTTGGAAGGCCTCCTGGGATTTTGCAATGATGGCATCCGCCTGGGCAGCACTATGGGCTGTTACACGGCCGATTTCAGCACCGTCGATTGGGCTGGTCACACTGAGGTCACCCCGGTTCAGTGCGCTGGTGTCCAGTCCGAGATTGTCTAGAACGTCTGTCAGTTTCACTTTGCTAGTGCCCCCTTGAACGGCATCTGAAAATACACTCCACCGCCCACCGTAAAGCTTGTCCCGATGAGACCTCCATGGAGCTGGATCGGGTTAGTGGAGCACAGCTGCCCGGGGCTGTAAAACAACTATTGCTCACAACTATATGACTAAATTTGGCAATGATTTGCCGCCGGGGCCGAAGGAGAGAGTCCGGCCCCGATTCATGAGCTTTGGTTACAAGCATGTACCAAATACACGCTACCTCAGGGCGACTTCACGGTGTAATACTCGCCTGAAATACCTCTTTCAACAGCTTCCCCAGGGTGGCGAATAACCCCTGAACAGCACTTAAGGAGTTAGATGTGAATAACCCCGCTTTATTAAACAGCCTCTGGCGCAGTACCGCCGGGGAGGTGCTTGAGAATACCGCCCTGAATGAAGACCAGGTTGTGGATGTGGTGATCATCGGGGGCGGCTTCACAGGGGTAACGGCGGCTCTGGAGCTGGCGGAAAAGGGAGCCAGCGTAACCCTGCTGGAAGCCGATGATATCGGTTATGGGGGCTCTGGCAGAAATGTGGGGCTGGTCAACGCCGGGCTGTGGATGGAGCCGGAAAAAATAGAAAAAATACTGGGTAAAACGGCGGGAAAGAAAATCAACACTATGCTCGCGGCAGGGCCGGAGCAGGTATTCTCGAATATCGCCCGCTTCGGGATCGATTGCGAACTCACCCGAACGGGCACCTTGCACTGCGCCCATTCAGCCAGGGGATTAGCCAATTTAAAAGACCGCTTAAGACAATACCTCGCGAGGGGCTTGAAGGCTGAACTGTTGAGTCGGGAAGAGACGGCGGCCAAAACAGGCACCTCCATCTATCGAGGTGCAATCTGGCATCAGGATGTGGGAACCATCCAGCCCCTCGCTTATGTTCGCGGCCTGGCCCGTGCCGCGGTTTCCGCCGGCGCCTCTGTTTACCAAAACAGCCCTGTCGTATCGATAGAGAGAAAAGGAAGCCGCTGGCGGGTTCGCACTCCAACGAATACCGTGGAGGCCAATGGCATTCTTTTGGCCACCAATGCCTATCATCGGGGCTTATTGGTCGGCAACGCCACGCCTCAATATACCCCCGTGTACTTTTTCCAGGCTGCGACGCAACCGCTGTCGGCGGAGACACTGGAGCGCATTCTGCCCGAGCGCCAGGGGTGCTGGAATACCGCCACTATTATGACATCGCTCAGGCGCGACGAGGCGGGGAGATTGATTATCGGTGCGGTGGGCAATATCGAAGGCGCCAGCAGCGGCATCCACTATCAGTGGGCCAAACATAGATTGCGCCAGATGTTTCCCTACCTGGAAGCCGTCGAATTCGATCACACCTGGCACGGGCGCATCGCTTTTTCGGCGGACCACTTACCCCATATGGTCAAATTTGGCCCCAACGCATTGAGTATCTTTGGCTATAGCGGGCGGGGTATTGGGCCGGGCAGCGTGTTTGGCAAAGCTGCCGCCGAGTATTTGCTGGGCGGCAATGAAGAGGTGCTGCCCATTGAACCCTCGACCGTGTATCGCGAAAGCTTGACTACCGCGAAGAGCCGCTACTACGAGCTTGGCGCCACCGTCATACATGGACTGACACAGTTGGTATAAACGGCGAGCTCAACCACAAACAGCAACAGGCAAATATTCTGCACCCTGCTCCACAAACCAGATTTACCCCTACCAAATAACACATGTATAGCGCCTTTAACTACAAAAACAGATAAAGAGCGATATATATGACCTTAGATCACAATCATATACCTTTTTTGCGATAACTCAGGGCGGGGTTTCAGGGTATAACTGAATTTAGCAAATAAACTGCCATTTTAACCTGTGCTGACAAATGTATCTGCAGCCATGCTATCGACATAAAAAATATAATTAGGGGAATTTGCGAATAATGATAACGCTCAATGCAGGCAGTGATATATCTGGCGACAAATCCGCAACAGCAGGATGGTCCTCTCGAACCGCCTTTATTTTTGCATCGATAGGTTTCGCGGTCGGCCTCGGTAATATCTGGCGCTTTCCCTATATGGTGGGTGAAAACGGCGGTTCGGCATTTGTGCTGGTTTATCTACTCTGCGTGTTCGTTATCGGGATGCCGATACTGATAGCCGAACTGACCATTGGACGGATTGGCCGGGGCTCCTGTACGGGTGCAGTGCTCCAAACCGCACTACAGGAGAACAGGTCCCCACGCTGGAAAGGCGTAGGCTACGTCAACATGCTGGCCGCATTCCTGGTGACCCTGGTCTACAGCGGCATAGTCGGCTGGGTCCTCTACTATCTCTACAAATCAGTATCAGCAGGATTTGGCTCCTTTGATGCGACCATGTCATCTGCGGCATACCAGGCGATGCTGCAGGACAATGCGGTCATGATTTTCTGGTGCTGGACCGGCCTGGCAATCACAGCGGGGATTGCGTTTCTCGGCCTGAAAGCCGGTGTTGAGCGCGCAGTGTCTGTAATGATCCCGGTGCTCATAGTCGTAATGGTGCTACTGGCCGGTTACGGGATGCTCTCCGAAGGCTTTGCGCCTGCCGTCAGCTACCTGTTCGAACCGGATTTCAGCAAAATAAACGGTTCGGTCTTTCTGGCCGCCATCGGCCAGGCCTTTTTCTCCATCGGCGTCGGCCTCGCTGCAATGATGACCTATGGCAGCTATCTGCCCAAGAGCTTCAATATTCCTGCAGGGGCGGGGATTATTATTGCTGCAGACACCGTTATCGCCCTCCTGGCGGGGTTGGTTATTTTCCCACTGGTATTTACCTTTGGTCTGAACCCCGCCAGTGGCCCCGGGCTGATTTTTGAAACGCTCCCCGTCGCCTTCTCCCAAATGCCAATCGGGCGCTTATTCAGCATTCTGTTCTTCTTCTCGCTGTCGTGCGCGGCCATTACCACAATGATTGGCTTTGTGGAATCGCTTATTTCCTTCCTGATGGATGAAGGGAATATTTCCCGTCATCGGGCAGCGATCATTGTTTTTTCCGCAATAGCCCTGCTAAGCATGCTGTCTATTTTTTCATACAACATTTTCTCTCACTTTGAAGTTTACGGAAGGGATTTCAACGCCCTTACAGATGCGCTTGTCAACAACATTTTGCTGCCCCTCGGCGGCCTATTAATTGTGATTTTTTCAGCCTGGTTCATATCGCGCCGGACCTTGCTGGATCAAATCAAGCTGGGACCAATTGGTTTTCGGTTGTGGCTTTTTGCGGCGCGTTTTGTAGCACCTATAGCAATAATTATTATCGCCGTCTTCAGTTTAACTGAGCAATCCGTATGACTGATGACCAACCTTTTAAAAATACAACAACAAGAAATATTGCGATGATTCCCCACAGAACCAAAGCTAAAGAAAAGGAGGATTGTTCAGAAAAATAATAATAACAAGCCCAACAGGCACCCGAATCGCGCGACAGTTCAGCGACTGCAGGCTTCGATATTGCGGAATTAGGGGTTGCTTTGAATCCCGAGGGATAAATTCAATAAGCAAAGCCGCATCGCAACTCCGCTTGAAACTGAGAGCGCGCATAACAATCACGCATATTTTCTGGAGAGCAAAGTAATGAAATGTGTAAAATTTCCGATGTTATTGACCTCCGTCCCCATCTGGGCATTTGCCGCGGCCTACACCCATGCGGAGACGACAGAGAACAACCTGGCAGACAGCGGTCAAACCACCATCGAAGAGATCGCTGTGGTCGGAAGCCGCCGCGACGGCCGCTCCGTCCTCGACGCGCCGGTACCGGTGGACGTTATCGGTGACAGCGAGATGAAGTCCCAGGGCAGTAGCGATATGCTGGACGTGCTCACCAACGTGGTGCCGTCCTACAACGTCAGCCGCGAACCCATCAGCGACGCCGGCACCCTGGTGCGGCCTGCCAACCTGCGCGGCATGCCCGCCGACAACACCCTGGTGCTGGTGAACGGCAAGCGCCGCCACCGCGGGGCGGTGATCGGCGAATTCGTTGCCGGTGTCAACAAGGGCGCCCAGGGTGTAGATATCTCACCGCTGCCCGGCATCGCCATGAAACAGGTCGAAGTCCTGCGCGACGGCGCCGCCGCCCAGTACGGCTCGGACGCCATTGCCGGCGTACTGAATTTCGTCCTGGCAGACGATCCGGAAGCGCGGCAGATTCAGGTTCGGAGCGGCCAGTATTTCGAGGGCGATGGCGCAATCAGCGAAATCTCCGGCCTTTTTGGCACCCACCTGGGCCAGGACGGCTTCGCCACCCTCGCCTTTGAGATCAAGGACACCGAGGCCACCAGCCGCGGCATCCAGGACCCCGGCGCCCAGGCACTGGTGGATGCGGGCAACACCAGTGTTCCCGACCCGGTGGTCATCTGGGGCACTCCGGAGATTACCAACGACTACAAGATCTTTCTCAACTCCGCCATGGAGGTCGGGAACGGCAGCGAGGTCTACGCCTTCGGCAACTTCGCCACCCGCGATACCGACGGCAGCTTCTTCTACCGCCACCCGCATGGCCGGACCGGTGTTTTCAAAAATCCCGACGACGGCAATCTGCTGGTGGCCGACCTGACCCCGGACGGCAGCGGAGACTGCCCGACTATTTCTCTGACCGGCGTGGACAATGTGCTCAACGACCCGGTCTACCAGGACCAGGTAGCCAACAACCCGAATTGCTTCGCCTTCAACGAACTATATCCCGGTGGCTTTACCCCGCGTTTCGGCGGCACGGTAACCGACTCCAGCTTCGCCGCCGGTATTCGCGGCGAGTGGTCGAACGGCATGACCTACGACTTCAGCGCTTCCGCCGGTCGCAGCGAGCTCGATTACACGATCTACAACTCCGTCAATGCCTCCTACGGCCCCAACAGCCCCTCGAGCTTCGATCTCGGCAGCCAAATCCAGTTCGAACGTATGGCGAACGCCGATTTCAGCTACCCGGTGGCCATCAGCGGCCTGGCCTCGGATCTCAACGTGGCCTTCGGTTTCCAGTACCACAAGGAACAGTTCGAAATCATCGCCGGCCAAACCGAGTCCTTCGCGCCCGGTGGCTTTGAGGACCAGGGCTTCTCCATCGGCTCCAATGGCTTTCAGGGCTTCTCCGACGACGTCGCCGGCACCTTCAACCGCGACAGCTATGCCGGCTACCTGGATCTCGAGGCCGATATTACCGATAGCTTCCTGGTGTCCGGCGCCATGCGCTTCGAAGAGTTCGACGATTTCGGCAGTACCTTCGACGGCAAGCTCGCCGCCCGCCTGGACCTGACCGACTGGATGAGCCTGCGCGCAGCGGCCAGCACCGGCTTCAAGGCACCCACGGTCGGCCAGAGCAGCTTGCGCCGCGCCTCAACCAGTTTTGAAGACGGCCAGCTCATCGAAGCACTGGTAGTGCCGCCCACCAATGCAGTGGCGCAGTTCAAGGGCGGCGAGCAGCTGCAACCGGAGGAATCCACCAGTTTGAGCATCGGCACAGTGATCTCCGCCGGCTTCGTGGACCTCACCATCGACTACTTCAAGATCAACGTGGACGACCGCATCGCGCTGACCGAAGCCGGTATCACGGAGGACGACCGCGCCGAATTGCTCGCCATGGGGAACGCCGAAGCCCAGACCATCAGCCAGATCCAGTTCTTTGTGAACGACTTCGATACCGAGACACAGGGCGTGGACATCGTCGCCTCGGCACCGTTTGAATCGAGTGCGGGCTTCACGGACTTCACCCTAGCTTACAACTGGACCGATACCAAGGTCGTCAACCGCGGCCAGACCGTCAGCGAGGCGCGCGCCGAGGAACTGGAAGACTTTCTGCCGGAGCACCGGGCCACCTTCACCGTCAACCACAGCATCGGCATGTGGAACGCGATGGTGCGCACCAACTACTATGGCGAAACCCTGGAGTTGTTGTTCAACGATCCGACGCTGCCTGTGAAGACCGGCTCCATTGTGCTGGTGGACGCCGAGGTCAGCGCACAACTCAACGATACCTTCCAGGTCGGCATCGGCGCCAAGAACCTGTTTGACACCTATCCCGACAAGCACGAGTACGGCGATCAGCCCGGCTTTCTCGGCGCCGTCTACCCGCTGAATTCCCCCGCGGGCTTAAACGGCGGCTTCTACTACGTGAGCCTGGACGCGCAATTCTAACCTGCCTCCGGATTAATAGAGCGCCGCGGATGGCGCTCTATTAATCCACTTTTCCTATACATGAATGGCACTAAGTTAAGCGGAACCCCCCTGTAGGAGCCTGCTTGCAGGCGAATTGCGGTCGCGGAAGGGCACCGGGAATGTTCGCCTGCAAGCAGGCTCCTACAGCGCAATCCTCAAGGGCAGGAGCAGCTCGGGGCTTAACTTAGTGCCATTCTCCTATACATGACTACTGAAGCTGAGGTCTATTGGAGAAATAGGCTTCCCAGGCATCTTCATTCAGGGCTCTCGGGGGAAACTCCGTAAGCTCCGCATCTTATATCCAGGCTTTCATTCAGACGCTCGTCTATTCAGATAATCGTAAAATCTACTCAGCGCTGGCAAATATTCTGTATCGTTCGGCCAAACTAGGTAATAGGCGCCTTCGCTTTCTACAGGGATATCCAGGGGAGCCACCAAAGAGTCATCCGCAAGGTTCCTGGACAACAGGATCTCCGGGATAAGCGCAAGCCCCATGCCACACTGCGCGGCTTTGATCGCGGCATCGAACTGGTCGATCATCATTCCTGTCAAAAAATCAAATGCTATACCCTGGGACCGGAACCAACGCTCCCATGCATCCGGCCTGGTGGTGAGATGCAAAAGGGGGACATCCAAAACCGCTTCCGGGCTATCCAGTGGGTATTTTTCCAAAAAACCCTCAGAGCATACGGGTACCAGTTTTTCCTTCGCCAAAAACCTGGTTTCGGCATTGTCCCAGTGATCACTGCCAAAATGTATGGCAGCATCGATGCTCTCCTTGTGAAAGTCGAAGGGCTCTGTGTAGGTGCTCAAATTTATTTTTATATCCGGATTTTGTTCAAGAAATCCACACAACCTGGGCACCAGCCAGTTTCCGCCCAGGGAAGGCAGGACCGCCAGATTTAACGTACTCTTTTCCGGACTGGCTCTTAAGTTTATGGATGCGTTGGCGATCAGGAGAAGTGCTTCGCGAACGGTTTTCGCATACCGTTCTCCCGCCTCAGTGATGCGCACGGTTTTCCGCTCGCGGACAAACAATTCGTGCTCCAGCTGGGATTCAAGGCACTTGATCTGTCTGCTTACGGCACTTTGACTCAGGCAGAGCTCTTCCGCGGCGGCAGAAAAACTGCCCCTCCTGGCAGCTGCCTCAAATATGCTGAGCATGCTGAGAGAGGGAAGAAGTCGTTTGGGTGCAAGCATATTTTGGCCCGCCACTGACTATAAATTAATATCTACACTTATATTATAATTTTCTTTGCAGGTTAACCGGTAAAGAGGCTTTCTTCCTCTCAGATAACACGTACTATCCATCTGGTCAAAAGAAAGCAACTCCCAGGAAAGACCAATATTTTTCGATTGGTCACAACTTGCCAATAAAGGCGGAAAGGGAAGGATACTCCTCTCCGGGGACCGCATGAGACAGGGATGCCGATTACAAGCGTATAGGGATGTATTTACAGCTGCGGCATAGGTCGGTCCCGGCGAGCGGATGGCGAGAGGGTATCTTTTCGACAGCCTTGCCGCGGGATTCGGAAACGAAAAGGGCCGCCTGACGGCAGCCCTTTGCGAAAATGGTGGGTCGTGCTGGACTCGAACCAGCGACCAATTGGTTAAAAGCCAACTGCTCTACCAACTGAGCTAACGACCCGAAGAGCTGCGTATCTTACGGATCTATTTCGAAAAGACAATACCCGGCGACAAAAAAATCCAAAGAATTTAAGAGCTTAGGTAGTCTCTGGACTCTGTCTTCCGCCCTCTGTCTACTGAACGTAGACCGTGGGGTCCGGCAGCCCCGCCTCTGCGAAACCGGCGGCGCGCAGGCGGCAACTGTCGCAGCGGCCGCAGGCGGCGCCGTCCGCCCGCGCCTGATAACAGGACACCGTCAGACTGTAGTCCACGCCCAGTTCGGTACCCCGGCGCACGATATCCGCCTTGCTCATCTGCATCAGCGGCGCGCGTATGCGCAGCTTGTGGCCCTCGACACCGGCGCGGGTGGCCAGGTTGGCCATACGCTCGAAGGCCTCGATGTACTCGGGGCGGCAGTCCGGATAGCCGGAGTAATCCACCGCGTTGACCCCCACGAAGATATCCTGCGCCCCCAGCACTTCCGCCCATCCCAGAGCGATGGACAGGAATACGGTGTTGCGCGCCGGCACATAGGTCACCGGAATGCCGCCGGTCTCCTCTTCCGGTACGTCGATGCTGTCGTCGGTCAGCGCCGAGCCGCCAATGGAGCGCAGATCCAGCGCGACCACCTTGTGCTCGCGGGCCTCCAGATCGGCGGCGACCCGCTGGGCCGCCAACAGCTCGGCGCTGTGGCGCTGGCCGTAATCGAAGCCCAGGGCATAGCATTCGTAGCCCTCGGCTTTGGCCATGGCCAGTACGGTGGCGGAGTCGAGGCCGCCGGACAGCAGGATTACGGCTTTTCTTACGGTCATCACTTTTCTGTTTGGTACTTGAGTAGGGTGCGCCGTGCGCACCGTTGGCCTTTGGCGGTGCGCACGGCGCACCTTACGAGTCTGATCAATACTCGAGAAGCGGGCCTGCGGCCCGCAGGCCGAGCTGGAGCTCGGCGCTCCCAGGCTACACCCCCGGGATATCCCCCCACAGCAGTTTGTGCAGCTGTAGCTGCATACGGACCGGCAGGCCGTCCTCCAGAATCCACTCCGCCAGCTGCCGCGGCTGCAGTTGCTCATAGCTGGGGGAGAAGAGCACTTCACCGACCCTTTCCGGTAGGTTGTACTGATCCAGGGTGAACCTCGCCCAGTCGTAGTCGGCGCGGTCACAGATCACAAACTTGACCTGGTCACGGCCGGACAGCGCCGAAAGGTTCTCCATGCGGTTGCGGTGCTGTTCGCCTGAGGCCGGCGTCTTCAGGTCCATCACCCGCGAGACCCGCGGGTCCACCTGCTCCACCGGCAAGGCACCGCTGGTCTCCAGGGAGACCCGATAGCCGGCATCGCAGAGAGCTTTCAGCAGTGGCAGGCAGCCGGGTTGGGCCAGCGGCTCGCCGCCGGTCACGCACACATGGCGCGCCGGATGGCCCTGTACCCTTTGCAGTATTTCCGCCAGCGTCATCCGCTCGCCGCCGTAGAAGGCGTACTCCGAGTCGCAGTAGCTGCAGCGCAGCGGGCAACCGGTCAGGCGCACGAATACCGTGGGCAGGCCGGACTCCCGAGCCTCTCCCTGCAGGGAGTAGAAGATCTCGCTGATACGGAGCGACTCCGCGGTCAAATCAGTCATGCTCGCCACAAATAGAAACGCCCGGGCGACGAATGCCGTCCGGGCGCGGGATCATAGTTTTTTTCTGGCCAAAAAACCAGCGGCGACAGGGTTGGGGTAACTACCACACTGATCGCGGCCAGCGGATGGCCGCCCCGCCGCTCCTACAAGAAGGAGCCGGGGTCCCGAGTATCAGAAATTATCTTCCAGATACTTCTTGGCCAGGCCGGCGGCACGGGCGTCGCTGTCTGCCACCTGCTGCAGCAGTTCCTTGGCGCGACCGTTATCGCCCAATTGGTGGTAGACGGTGCCCAGTTTATAGCGCCCGTCCCATACCTTGCTGGATTTGGGGTAACCGTCCAGCAGGGACGCGAACCATTGGCGCGCCTCTTCCAGGTCTCCCTGTACCAGGGCGATTTCGCCCAGCCAGTAATTGGCATTGGGAGCGTAGCGGCCGTCAGGGTAATCCTGCAGCAGGCGCTTGAATTCCTTACGGGCGCCATCGTAGTTGCCGTCGCGGGCCAGGCCGAAGCTGGCCTGGTAGCGGTCGCGCTCATCCTCGCTGGCTTCCGGAGCAGCAGTGGCCGCGGGTGCGGCACCGTTACTGTCTTCCGGTATGTCGCCGTCCGCGTCCGGAGCCTTCTGTGAGGGCTCCGCTCCGGCCAGCCGGGCAATGCGCCGGTCCAGGTCCATGTAGTCTTCGGTGCGCTGCTGGCGCAGGCGCTTGACCTCGTGCCTCAGCTCCTCCACCGCGCCGCGGAGTTCCTGGACTTCCTGCTGCAGCACCTGCATCTGGTAGTAGGCGTCGGCCTGGGGATTCGTCTGCGCGCGCGGGCGCTGGACGGAAACCGGCGCGGCGCGCACTGTCCGGTCGTCTTCATAGGCAGGCGCCGATCTCTGCGAACTGTCGCTGGACAGGTCGACGATCGGCGCCTGGGAGAATACGGGCGACGCCGCAGCCAGGGCGGCTGCGGCAATCGCGATACGTCTAATGGTAAAAGCCATTGGCATCCATTTGAACGATTAGTTGATCACAACGCGACGGTTCATCGCGCGGGAACTCTCGCTGGAACCAGCCTGCGCCGGACGCTCTTCACCGTAGCTGATCACTTCCAGAGTGGAGGGATCGACACCCTGCAGCACCAGGAAGTCGCGCACGGCGTTGGCACGGCGCTCACCCAGAGCCAGGTTGTATTCGCGGGTGCCCAGTTCGTCGGCGTGGCCTTCCAGGCGAACGGTGCCGCCGGTGTTGCCGCGCATACGGTCGGCGTGCTGAATCAGCAGCTCCCGGGTGGCCGGCTTCAACAGGGACTGGTCAAAGTCAAAGTAGACGACATTGTCCAGAGGCACCACTTCTTCTGTCGGAGTAGGTTCCTCCTCCACCACCGGCGGCGGGGTCTGATCTACCACCTCTTCCCGGGTATCTTCGGTTTCGGTACTGGTACAACCCGCCATTACCGCCAGAACGCAGGCCAGACCCAGGCCAGTTTTTACTGATTTCAACATAAGCTACTCCGCTTTTAGTGTTATCGAAAAATTCCGTAAGACGTTATATTGTCTGATCTCCACACCCGCCGAAAGCGCCGCCGATCGGTGGCGTTCAACAGGCACCCCTTACCAATCTAAAGAAAGTCAATCGAAGTAAGGCGACCACGCCGGCTCGCGAACGTCCCCGCTCTGGGACGGGAGACTGTACTTCACCCCGGCATCCAGCGACACCGCCGCCAGAATACCCTTGTCCCCCCGCTTGGTGGCGTACATCAGCATGGCGCCGTTGGGCGCGATGCTCGGGGATTCGTCCAGGCGCGTCTCGGTGAGAACACGCATTCTGCCGGTATTGATATCCATCGTCGCAATGGTGAACACCCCCCTGTTGCGATGGACCATTACCAGCGTTTTCCCATCCGGAGATACCCGCGGCCTTGCGTTGTAGTCCCCGTCGAAGGTTAAGCGGTCTACTTGACCGGTGGCAAGGGTCAATTGGTAAATTTGTGGCTTACCTCCCCTATCCGAGGTGAAAACCAGCGATTTTCCGTCCGGCATCCAGTTCGGCTCGGTGTCGATGGAGAAGTGCCGCGTCATCCGGGTGAACTTGCCACTGCTCATATCCAGCACATAAATCTCCGGATTGCCGTCCTTGGAGAGCACCATGGCCAGCTTGGTCCCATCCGGCGACCAGGTGGGCGAGCTGTTGAGGCCTTTGAAGTTGGTCAGCTGCTGGCGGGCCCCGGTACGCAGGTTCTCGCGGAAGATCGCCGGCCGGCCGGTCTCGAAGGAGACATAGGTCACTTCCTGGCCGTCCGGCGACCACGAGGGCGACATCACCGGGGCGCTGAAACGGCGGATCTCCCGCGCGCGGGCGCCGTCGATATCCGCCTGCATCAGCGCGTAGCTGGGCTGGCCGCCGCGGGTGTTCTGCTGTACATAGATCATCTGCGTGGAGAAGGCGCCGCGGATGCCGGTGATCGCCTCGAAGATCTCGTCCGCCGCACGGTGGGCGATATCCCGCAGTTGGCGGCTGCCGCCGCTCACCTGCTTGGTGAACATCTTCTGCTGACCAAAGATATTCACCAGGTCGAAGGTCAGCAGGTAGCCGGCCGCCTGGGGTTCTATGCGGCCGGCCACCACGTATTCGGTGCCCAGAACCCGCCAGTCACGGAAGGACACCTCATCCGCGGATTTGGGGAAGGAGAGCATGTCCTCTTTCGGTACCGGCGCGAACAGGCCGCTGCGGCGCAGGTCCGCGGCGACGATGTCGGACACATCCTCCGGCAGCACGCCGGTACCGGACCAACTGAACGGGGAAACGGCGATCGGCGTGGGGTCGTCGATACCGCTGGTGATATCCACCACCAACTGGGCACGGGCGCCCAGGCTGAGCGATGCGGCGACCAGGGCAGCGAGAACCGGGAGTAGCTTAGCGAGTTTTTTAATCATTGGCGCAGATCTTCGACTCTAAAGTTCAACAGGGTTGTACGCACTTCGCGCTCGAAAAGGGCGGGCTCCTTGCGGGCCAGTTCGGCCACCTCGGGAAACACCTCCACCTTGCGGATGGCGGTGAGCACCGAGCGGTCCAGCGCCGCATTGCCGCTGCCTTCCACGATGTTGGCCGCCACCACGCGGCCGGTGGGTACAAAGTTTATCTGTACCACGGTGAGCATGCCATTGCGCGCACTGGGCGGGCGGCTCCACACGGATTCGATACGCGCCTGGATGGCCTGGGCCACGGACATGACCGCCTGGGTGTCCTCGGTGGCTTCCAGCAGCTCCTCCTCTTCCTCCAGCGCCTCGTCAAAGGCGCTCCGGCGCTCGCGCTCGAGTTGCTCCTTGCGCTCTTTCTCACGGCGGGCCTTTTCCTCCGCTTCCTTCTTCTTGCGCTCCTGCTCCGCTTTCTTCTTTTTCTCCGCCTCTTTCTTCTTTCTTTCGATTTCCGCCCGGCGCTTTTTCTCCGCTTCCGCCCGCCGCTGGCGCTCCAGTTCGCGCTGGCGGCGCTTCTGCTCCAAATCCACCTTGGGCGGTGTCTTCTTCTGGGTGACCTTGGGCTCGATGGTCACCAGCTTAGCCTGCACGAACTGGGGCATGGGCTTGCGTTCGGGCCTGCTGGTCGCCTCCCAACCATAGGTGAGCACGGCGATCAGCGTCCCGTGCAACAGGAGGCTGATCACAATCGCCAGCGAATAGGAGCCTCGCATATCCCGGCTTACTCCTGCGGCGGCTCGGTGACCAAGCCGACACTGGGCGCGCCGGCCTGCTGCAGTTGGGTCATGGTGCCGACAATCAGGCCGTATTTGGCGTCGGTGTCGCCCCACACCAGCACCGGGGTCTTGGGCTTCTGGCGCAGTACCTTGGCTACGGTGTCGCGGATCTCCGACAGCGGTTTAGCCTCTTTTTCATCTTTGCCCAGATTCAGGTAATAGGTGCCGTCAGCGCGCACCGAGACGATCAGCGGCTCGTCGTCGGTGTCTTCGATCGGCGCCGACGGGGCGTCGGGCAGGTCCACCTTGACCCCCTGCATCAGCAGCGGCGCGGTCACCATAAACACCACCAGCAGCACCAGCATCACGTCGATATAGGGAACGACGTTGATCTCGGAGACCAGCTTTTTCCTGGGTGCTTTGCGAGCAACACTCATAGATGCATCCCGCCTAGCTGGAGTGCACTTTGCGGTGCAGGATGGAAGAGAACTCCTCGGCGAAGGTCTCGTAACTGGACAGCAGCCACTCCGCTTTGGCGGCGTAGCGGTTGTAAGCCAGCACCGCGGGGATCGCCGCGAACAGGCCCATGGCGGTGGCCACCAGGGCCTCGCTGATGCCGGGGGCTACCGTGGCGATAGTGGCCTGGTGCATGGTGGCCAGGCCACGGAAAGAATTCATGATGCCCCACACGGTACCGAACAGGCCGATATAGGGGCTCACCGAGCCCACGCTGGCGAGAAACGGCAGGTTCATCTCCAGGCGCTCCTGCTCCCGGGACATCGCCACGCGCATGGCCCGCTCAGAGCCGTCCATCACCGCCTCCGGGCCGCTGCGGCCCTGCTGGCGCAGGCGGGTGAACTCGGTGAAGCCGGCGCGGAAAATCGATTCCAGGCCGTGCACCCGGCCCTTCTCCGCGCGGGCATTGCCCTCGCGAAACAGCTGGTTGAGGTCCGCCCCGGACCAGAAGCGCCGCTCAAAGCCGGACAAGGCGCTCTTGGCGCGGGACAGGTAGAAGCCGCGCTGCACAATCATGACCCAGGAGACCACCGAGGCCAGCAGCAACAGCAACATCACCAACTGTACCAACAGACTGGCGTTTTGTATCAGCCCCCACAGGGAAAGTTGTTCACCGGCGTTCATCTTCTAACTAGCTGCCTTTAATGCTGAAAAAATGGTTTCGGGCAATGCGCAGGGTTTGCGGTTGTCATCCGCCACGCAGGCGACTTTGACCACACCGGCGCAAATAATTTCATTCCCGCGGTAAATTTCTTGTTGGAAGGTCACTGCGGCGCGCCCCAGTTTGCCAATCGACGCGGTGGCCCGCAACGCGTCGTCCAGCCGTGCGGAACGGTGGTACTGGATCTCCGCCGAGTGCACCACCAGCAACAGGCCCTGTTGCGGCATTGCGGGCTTATCATAGCCGAGCGAGCGCATGAATTCTGTGCGCGCGCGCTCCATATACTTCAAATAATTCACGTAGTAGACGATTCCACCCGCGTCTGTGTCTTCTATATAGACGCGGATGGGGATGTTGAAAGGGTCGATCATGGGCTTCGATACAGTTTTTCGTGTGATTTCGGGTATTCGTTGGCCGGGTAGCTTTCGGGACTCGGGACTCGGGACTCGGGACTCGGGACTCGGGACTCGGGACTCGGGACTCGGGACTCGGGACTCGGGACTCGGGACTCGGGACTCGGGACTCGGGACTCGGGACTCGGGACTCAAGTAGGGTGCGCCGTGCGCACCGCCCGGTCAATGGTGCGCGCGGCGCACCCTACGGACTATCCCTTGTAGGAGCGGCGGGGCGGCCATCCGCCCATGGCCGCGATCAATCTATCCGACTAATCTCCGCGATCCGGCTTCGGCACGCCGAAATGCTCGTAGGCCAGCGCCGTGACCATCCGCCCCCGCGGCGTGCGGGCTACGTAACCCTGCTGGATCAGGAAGGGCTCCAGCACATCCTCGATGGTATCCCGCTCTTCGCTGATCGCCGCCGCCAGGCTGTCCACCCCCACCGGGCCGCCGTCGAATTTCTCGATCATCGCCAGCAGCATGCGCCGGTCCAGGTGGTCGAAGCCCCGCGCATCCACGTTGAGCATGTTCAGGGCCAGGTCGGCGATCTCCACACCGACGCTGCCGTCACCCTTCACCTCCGCGTAGTCGCGCACCCGGCGCAGCAGGCGGTTGGCGATGCGCGGCGTGCCGCGGGAACGGCGGGCCACTTCCAGCGCCCCGCCCTCGTCCATCTCGACACCCATCAGGCTCGCGGAGCGGCGCACGATGCTGGTGAGATCCTCCACGCTGTAGAACTCCAGCCGCTGCACTATCCCAAAGCGGTCGCGCAGTGGCGAGGTGAGCAGCCCGGCGCGGGTGGTGGCGCCCACCAGGGTGAAGGGCGGCAGATCCAGCTTGATCGAGCGCGCCGCCGGGCCCTCGCCGATCATGATGTCCAACTGGTAATCCTCCATCGCCGGGTAGAGCACCTCTTCCACGTGGGGGCTGAGACGGTGGATCTCGTCGATAAACAGCACATCCCCCGGCTCCAGATTGGTCATCAGCGCGGCCAGGTCGCCGGCCTTCTCCAGCACCGGGCCGGAGGTGGTCTTGATGGCCACACCCATCTCCGCGGCGATGATGTTCGCCAGGGTGGTCTTACCCAGCCCCGGCGGACCGAACACCAGGGTGTGGTCCAGGGCCTCGCCGCGCTGTTTGGCGGCCTGGATAAATATCTCCATCTGCTCGCGCACCACCGGCTGGCCCACGTAGTCGGCCAGGGATTTTGGGCGCACCGCGCGGTCGTGCTGGTCCTCCTGGCCGGCCGGGCCTATGGGTTCGGGGGCGATCAGGCGGTCGGCTTCGATCATGGCAGCCTCCGGCTGTAATGCGGAATGCAGAACGAATGCGGAATGCAGAACGAATGCGGAATGGTGAATGCGGAATGCGGAATACGCGCCGGGCCGCAGTGCCGGCTCCGAGTGCTGTGCCCGCGATCACACATTGTTGCCGCCGTCGGTTTTGATCGCGGCCATGGGCGGGATAATTCATTCCGCATTCCGCATTCCTCATTCCGCATTTCTACCCCCCTTCCGCATTCCGCATTTCTCCCCCCCCTTCCGCATTCATCAGGCTGGCGCCATGCTTTTCAGGGCCAGGCGGATCAGGGTGGCGCTGTCGGCGTCCGGCTGCTCCTTGCTGGCCCTGGCCACCATTTTGGTCGCCTCCGCGGGCTTGTAGCCCAGGGCCGCCAGGGCGCTCTCCGCCTCGCCGGCACAATCGACTTTCGGCGCGCTGGCGGTCATCAGCGGGATGTCGCCCGCGTCGCCGGCCTGGGGCGCCAGCTTGTCGCGCAGTTCGATCACCAGCCGCTCCGCGGTTTTCCGGCCCACGCCGGGCACCTTGACCAGCGCGCCGATATTGTCCTCCGCCACGCAGCGCGCCAGGGCGTTGCCGTCGAGACCGGAGAGAATCGCCAACGCCATCTTCGGGCCCACGCCGTTGACCTTGATCAGGGTGCGGAACAGCTGGCGATCCCCTTCGCGGATAAAGCCGTACAGCTGCTGCGCGGTTTCCGACACCGCCAGGTGGGTGTGCAGTTGCACCGCCTGCCCCAAGGGCGGCAGCTCGAAAATCGTGGTCATGGGCGCGAGCACTTCGTAGCCCACCCCCTGCACGTCCACCAGCAACTGCGGCGGCTGCACTGCGGCGAGGGTGCCGCTCAGTCTTCCGATCATTTTCTATTCCTTCAAACATCTGGGCCTGGGCGCTAAGCCGGGAGGGATGCCCCTTTCCCGCGCCACAATGACAATTCACGAAATCGTCAGGCGGCCGCGGCGAAAGCGCCCGCGGGCGCCGCCGGCGGCCTGAACCAGGGTCTGCGTGGTGTGCATATGGCAGAGGGCCACCGCCAGGGCGTCGGCGGCATCCTCCTGCGGCGAAGCCGGCAACTGCAGCAGGGTCTTCACCATATGCTGTACCTGCAGCTTGTCCGCCGCGCCGCTGCCCACGATCGCCTGCTTCACCTTGCGCGCCTCGTACTCCGCCACCGGCAGATCCGCGCAGGTGGCGGCCACGATCGCCGCGCCGCGGGCCTGGCCCAGCTTGAGGGCGGAGCCGGCACTCTTGGACATAAACACGTTTTCGATGGCCATCTGCGTCGGCGCGTACTGCTGCACTATCTGGCTCACGGCGTCGAAGATCAGCTTGAGCCGTTCCGGCAGCGGGCCATCCGGCAGGCGGATCACGCCGCTGGCCACGTAGCGGCCGCGGCCGCGCTGGGTGTCGATCAGGCCGTAGCCGGTTTTGCGCGAGCCGGGGTCTATGCCCAGAATTCGGGTCAAGGGCGGCTCCAGTTGGTATCTGTATGGTAACTGCTCCCCCCAGTAGGAGCGGGCCATGCCCGCGAACAGAACCCGATCGCGGGCATGTCGGATGGCCGCCCCGCCGCTCCTACAGGGTGGCTCGCTTAAGCCAAAGCAGGTTCCCTATGGGTGAGTAGTTACTCTGTATGTTTATATAGTGGTGGGAGTTTCCCAAGGTGGGCGGTGGGCGTCAAGGATACAGAGGGAAGATAACAGATAGGACGGAAGAAAGCGGGCCTGCGGCCCGCAAGCCGAGCTGGAGCTCGGCGCGCCCAGGTTAACCCAACTGCTCCATCACCTCGTCGGGGATATCGGCGTTGGTGTAGACGTTCTGCACATCGTCCAGGTCTTCCAGCATATCCACCAGGGCCATCACCTTCTCCGCGCCGTCCTTGTCCATCGGCACGGTGGTGGAGGGAATCATGGCGATCTCGGCATTGTCCGGCTTGAAACCCGCCTCTGTGAGCGCGTCCTTTACCGGCATATAGTCCTGGAACTCGGTGGTGACTTCGATGCTGCCGTCTTCGTTGGTCTCGATATCCTCGGCGCCGGCCTCCAGCGCGGCCTCCATCAGCGCATCCTCATCGGCGCCCGGCTCGTAGTACATCTGGCCCTTGCGCGAGAAAAGGTAGGCCACCGAACCGTCGGTGCCCAGATTGCCGCCGCGCTTGGAAAACGCGTGGCGCACTTCCGCCACGGTGCGGTTGCGATTGTCGGTCAGGCACTCCACCAGGACCGCGACGCCGCCGACACCGTAGCCTTCGTAGGTCACCGCCTCGTAATTGTCACCATCGGCATTGCCGGCACCGCGGGCGATGGCCTTGTCGATGGTGTCGCGCTTCATATTGTTACTGAGCGCCTTGTCGATGGTGGCGCGCAGGGTGGGGTTGTCTTCCGGGTTCCCGCCGGCCTTGGCGGCCACGGTCAACTCGCGGATGATCTTGGTGAAAATCTTACCGCGCTTGGCGTCCTGGGCCGCTTTGCGGTGTTTGATATTGGCCCATTTACTATGTCCCGCCATCTATCTCTCCGGTATTGCTCCGTTGTGGCTCAATGTATTGTTTATGTTCGTTTTTAGGATGGGCAAAGCGCAGCGTGCCCATCAGCTCAATTTGATGGGCACGTCGCTGCGCTCCTTTGCCCATCCTACGGCTTAAAATGTCAGCCGACCTGATCTTCCTTCTGGCGCAGGCGGATGTTCAGCTCGCGCAGTTGCCTGGCTTCCACGGCTCCCGGGGCGTCGGTCATTACGTCGGCCGCGCTCTGGGTTTTGGGGAAGGCGATGACGTCGCGAATGGAGTCGCTGCCGGTCATCAGCATCACCAGGCGGTCGAGACCGAAGGCCAGGCCGCCGTGGGGCGGCGCACCGTACTTGAGGGCATCGAGCAGGAAACCGAACTTCTCGCGCTGCTCTTTTTCGCCGATACCCAGGGTGCGGAACACCGCCTGCTGCATGGACTGGTCGTGGATGCGGATGGAGCCACCGCCCAGCTCGGTGCCGTTGAGCACCATGTCGTAGGCGCGGGACAGGGCGTCCAGCGGTGCCTTTTCCAGCTCTTCCGGGGTGCAGGAAGGCGCAGTGAAGGGATGGTGCAGGGAAGTGAGGCTACCGCCGTCCTCCTCCTCGAACATGGGGAAGTCCACCACCCACAGGGGCGCCCACTCGCGGGTGTACAGGTCCAGGTCTTCGCCCAGTTTGCAGCGCAGTGCGCCCAGGGCCTCGGAGACCACCTTGCGGTTGTCGGCGCCGAAGAAAATCAGGTCGCCGTTCTCCGCCTCGAGCCGCTCGAGGATCGCGGCGCGCACACTCTCCGGCAGGAACTTGACGATGGGCGACTGCAGGCCGTTCTCCAGGTCCGACTTGTCGTTGACCTTGATATAAGCCAGGCCCTTGGCCCCGTAGATGCCGACGAACTTGCCGTAGTCGTCGATCTGCTTGCGGGTGAGTTTGTCGTTGCCGCCGGGCACCTTCAGGGCGGCCACACGGCCCTTGGGATCGTTGGCCGGGCCGGAGAACACCTTGAACTCCACCTCGGTCATCAGGTCCTTGATCTCCACCAGTTCCAGCGGAATGCGCAGGTCCGGCTTGTCGGAGCCGTACTTGAGAATCGCGTCCCAGTGGGACATGCGCGGGAACTCGCCCAGATCCACGCCCATCAATTCTTTGAACAGACTGCGGATCATGCCCTCGGTGATGGACATGATTTCGCCCTCGTCGAGGAAGGCGGTCTCGATATCGATCTGGGTGAATTCCGGCTGGCGGTCCGCGCGCAGGTCCTCGTCGCGGAAGCACTTGGCGATCTGGTAGTAGCGGTCGAAACCGGACACCATCAGCAGCTGCTTGAACAGCTGCGGCGACTGCGGCAGGGCGAAAAACTTACCCTCGTGGGTGCGGCTGGGCACCAGGTAGTCCCGCGCGCCCTCGGGGGTGGCGCGGGTCAGGATCGGGGTCTCGATATCCAGGAAACCCTCGCCATCCAGGTAGTTGCGCACGGCGGTGGTGAGCTTGGAGCGGAAGCGCAGATTGCGCTGCATCTCATTGCGGCGCAGGTCCAGGTAGCGGTATTTGAGACGCACGTCCTCGCCCACCGCGGTGTGCTCGTCCAACTGGAACGGCGGGGTCTCCGCGCTGTTGAGGATTTCCAGCGCGGTGCCATAGATCTCCACTTCGCCGGTATCCATATTCGGGTTTACCGTCTCCGGCGAGCGCGCGCGCACGCGGCCGGTCACCTTGAGCACGTACTCGCTGCGTACCCGGTCCGCCTGTTCGAAGTGGGCGCCCGCATCCGGGTCGTAAACCACCTGCACTATGCCGTCGCGGTCGCGCAGGTCGATAAAGATCACCCCGCCGTGGTCGCGGCGGCGGTCCACCCAGCCACACAGGGTTACTTCGCGGTCTATATCCGCGGAACGAAGGGCGCCACAGTAGTCGGTGCGCATGGAGTCAAATTCCCGTAGTCGATTATTGGATTGTCAATTCAGCCAGCCGGCTCAGCTGGCGCCGGCGGCGGGTTTGTCCGCCTTTGCCCCGCCCTTGGCCCCAGTCTCCTTGGGCTTGGCCGCGTCGGGCTTGGCCGCGTCTCCGGCCAGGTTCTTCTTTCCGCCGGTCTTGAAGTCGGTTTCGTACCAGCCGCCGCCCTTGAGGCGGAAGCCGGCCGCTGAGATCTTCTTGCGCAGCGTTGCCCCGTTGCAGGCGGGGCAGTCGGTCAGAGGAGCGTCACTCATGCGCTGCAGGGCCTCCATTTGGTGGCCGCAGGCGCTGCACTGGTATTCGTAGATCGGCATTGCTGGGTACCTGAAATACAAGGGGGCGCAGATTATACATGAGCGTCCCGGGGGGAAGAAGCTGTGCCCGCAGGCGCCTGCCCGGGCCCCAAGGGGGCCAAACCGGGGCCAAACCGGGGGCAAAAACGTAAAAAAGCACTGTTTTTCCCGTATTTTCCCGTGCGCGCAAAAAAAAACCATATATACTTCCCGGCAGTACCCCGCTGTACGAATACATTTTCACCGGAAAAACACCATTTAGAAGGAAGCACTCATGGCCGCAAAAAAAGCAGCTAAGAAAGCCCCCGCGAAGAAAACCGCAGCGAAAAAGACACCCGCCAAGAAGGCCGCTCCGGCCAAGAAAGTCACTGCGGTAAAGGAGAAGTACACCAAAACCCAGATCCTCAACCAGATCGCCGAGAACACCGAGCTGAGCCGCAAGCAGGTGCAGTCGGTACTGGACGAGTTGACCGACGTGATTCACGCCCACGTGAAGAAGCGCTCCGTGGGCGAGTTCGCCCTCCCCGGACTGCTGAAAATCACCACCGTGAAGAAGCCGGCCAAGAAGGCCCGCAAGGGCATCAACCCCTTCACCGGCGAGGAGACCATGTTCAAGGCCAAACCCGCCAGCACCCAGGTGAAGGTGCGCCCGCTGAAGAAGCTGAAGGAAATGGCCGAGTCCTGATGCCGTCCAAAACCCCGCTCCAGCGGGGTTTTTTGTAGGGGCGAACCCTGTGTTCGCCCTGTCGACGCCGCCCCTACCAAGCCTCCCCTCCCCGACGTAAAATGGCCGCCCCGAAAAGCAATACAAACTGAATTATCCTATGCGCGCATCCCTCTACCTGATCGCCACCCAGAAAGAAACTCCCAACGACGCCGTGGTCATCAGCCATCAGCTGATGCTGCGCGCCGGTATGATCCGCCGCCTGTCCTCCGGTCTCTACACCTGGCTGCCCACCGGCCTGCGGGTACTCCGCAAGGTGGAGCGCATCGTGCGCGAGGAGATGGACCGCGCCGGCGCACTGGAAGTGATGATGCCGGTGGTGCAGCCCGCGGAGCTGTGGGAGGAGTCCGGCCGCTGGCAGCAGTACGGCCCGGAACTGCTGCGCATCGAGGACCGCCACGACAATCCCTTCTGCCTGGGCCCGACCCACGAGGAGGTGATCACCGACGTGGTCCGCAACGAGATCAACAGCTACAAGCAGCTGCCGGTCAACTTCTACCAGGTGCAGACCAAGTTCCGCGACGAGATACGCCCGCGCTTCGGCGTGATGCGCGCGCGCGAGTTCATCATGAAGGATGCCTACTCCTTCCACCTGGACGCCGACTCCCTGCAGGAGACCTACGACGTGATGCACGGCGCCTACTGCCGCATCTTCGACCGCATCGGCCTCGACTACCGCCCGGTACTGGCGGACACCGGCTCCATCGGCGGCTCCCACTCCCACGAATTCCACGTGCTGGCCGAGAGCGGCGAGGACGATATCGCCTTCTCCACCGAGAGCCGCTACGCCGCCAATGTGGAACTGGCGGAGGCTACCGCACCCGCGGGCGAGCGCCCGGCGGGGACCAAAACCATGGAAGAGGTACACACCCCGGGGCAGAAAACCATCGCCGCGGTGAGCGAATTCCTGCAGTCGGACCCGGCCCACTCGATCAAGACGCTGATCGTGCTGGGCGAATGCGAAGAGAGCCCGGAAGCAAGTGAGAGAGCGCCACTGGTAGCCCTGGTCCTCAGGGGCGATCACGCGCTGAATGAACTGAAAGCGGAAAAACTGCCGGGGGTCGCCAGCCCGCTGCAGTTTGCGCCCGAGGCGCGCATCGCCGGGGAACTCGGCTGCGGCGTCGGCTCCCTGGGTCCGGTGGGATTGAAGATCGAAACCATCGTCGACCGCTCCGCCGCACATCTGGTGGACTTCATCTGCGGCGCCAACCGGGACGACTATCACTACACCGGGGTCAACTGGGGCCGCGACGTGGAACTCGGCCGCATCGAAGACCTGCGCAATGTGGTCGCCGGCGATCCCAGCCCGGACGGACGGGGCCGGCTCGAGATCAAGCGCGGCATCGAGGTGGGCCACATCTTCCAGCTCGGCGACAAATACAGTCGCGCGATGAACGCCACCGTGTTGGATGAAAACGGCAGGGAGCAAGTGCTGAGCATGGGCTGCTACGGCATCGGCGTATCCCGTATCGTGGCCGCCGCCATCGAGCAGAACCACGACGACGCCGGCATCATCTGGCCCGACGCCATCGCCCCCTTCCAACTGGCGATAGTGCCCATCAATATGCACAAGAGCGATGTGGTCAGGGAAAAGTGCGAACACCTGTACGAATCCCTGCGCGACAAAGGCATCGACGTGCTGCTGATGGATGAATCCAAGGCGCGCCTCGGCGCCATGCTCGCCGACGTGGAACTGCTGGGCATTCCGCACCGCATCGTCATCGGCGACCGCGGCCTGGAAAAGGGCCTGGTAGAGTACAAGGGCCGCCGCGACGCCGAGAGCCAGGAGTTTGCGGAATCGCAGCTGGAAGAAGTGCTCCTGCAAATGATTAAAGGACACTGAATCACAGAGAGCCCCTGTAGGAGCCTGCTTGCAGGCGAAAAGAACGAAACTCCGTGGCCCTTCGCTTGCGAGCAGCCCGTAGGATGGGCAAAGGAGCGTAGCGACGTGCCCATCACAACGCACCAATAACTCACAATAAAAGCCTGTGAAACGAACCGCGCTCATACCAGTACTCTACCTGTTTATTGTTTGCGCCCAAGCGCAAACAATCCGGGAAATAGACCCGGAACTCCGCCTCGCCCTGAGGGAGGCGGTCACCGGTGCGGACAGCTTCACCGACCGCTTCGACGCGGAGGTCTGGCTGATGTCCAAGTCCCAGCCGCTGGCCCGCTACATCGAAGACCCCAGGGAGCGTATGCACGTGCTCAAGGCGGTGCACCGGGAGGCCACCCTCGCCGGCCTGCGCCCGGAGATCGTGCTGGCGGTGATCCAGATCGAAAGCGCCTTCGACCCCTACGCGGTGTCGCGGGTGGGCGCCCAGGGCATGATGCAGGTGATGCCCTTCTGGAAAAAGGAAATCGGCCGTCCCGGCGACAACCTGATCGATATGGACACCAACCTGCGCTACGGCTGCACCATTCTCAAGCACTATATCGGCAAGGCCAAGGGCAACCTGGCCAACGCCCTCGCCTACTACAACGGCAGCTACGGCCGCCACACCTATTCCAGCAAAGTGCTGGATGCCTGGGCGTCCAGATGGCGGTAGGCTTCAGAAGGCAGTAGCCAGAGGGCAGAAGACAGAAAAATGGCCGCCAGCTTTATATTCTTTTCCGGTGCTGCCTGCGGGCTCCTGCTGCTGGCATCAGCGAAACTGGCTATCAGCTACCGCCACCAGGCCGCCGGGCGCTGGCTGCTGCTCCTGATCACCGGGGTCTTCTTCTATCTGCTGCGCCCGGTGCTGCCGGGCCGCGGGCCGCTGATGGACTTTCTGGTCGACCTCCCCACCGAACTGATCCCCGGCGCCTTCTGGCTGTTCGCCTTCGCACTGTGCAGCGAGTGCGAGCGCTTTCCTCGCTGGGGCTGGGCCCTGATCGCGGTGAGTCTGGCGGTCGGCCTCGCCGCCGCCCACCTGGACGCCGGGCACTGGCCGGCGTTGCGCCACTGGCTGTACCTGCTCAAGCAGCCACTGCAACTCGGCCTGCTCGGCGCCGGCCTGGTTGCACTGTTGCGCCAGTACCAGTCGGACCTGGTGGAATCGCGGCGCAACCTGCGCGCGGTGCTGCTGATCACCATCGGCTGCTACATGCTGGTCGTGGTCTGCGCCGAATTCCTGTTCTCCTACCAGCCGATTCCCGCCGGTGTGCCAACACTGCACGCGGTACTGGCGAGCGGACTTGCCCTGGCCGCCTGCCTGTGGCTGCTGGCGCTCTCCCCGGGAGCCCTGAGCGAATCCCTACCTCAAGCCACAGAACCCGACATAGAAGAAGAGCTACCCGAAAAGGAATCGCAACCGCTGGACGAGCAGCAGCGCCAACTGCTGGAAAAACTGCAGTCCCATATGCGAAACGGCGGCTACCGGCACACGGGCCTGACCATCCGCGAGCTGGCGGAACAACTCGGCGCCCAGGAGTATGTGCTGCGCGCACTGATCAACCGCCACCTGGGCCACCGCAATTTCAACGAGTACCTGAACCGGTTTCGCATCGACGAGGCGAGCCGGCGCCTGGCGGACCCGAAGCAGGCGCACCTCCCCGTCCTCACCATCGCGCTGGATATCGGCTACCGCTCCCTGAGCCCGTTCAACGCCGCCTTCAAACGCCGCCACAAGCAGACGCCGACCGAGTACCGGCGCCAGCAGCTGCCCACCTGAAAAACCCTGAACCTCTGAATATCGTCATTCCGGCGACTCGTTAGAGCCTGTTTGCGATCTATGGTGCTGCACGTCCAGCGGGGGGTCGGGCTCCGGACTTCACCGGAGTGACGGATTGAACTTGTTCAGAAGTTCCTTAACAGGATTTGACAGGATTCAACAGAAAACAATCGTAGCCTTGCCTGACCGTCGTTATTTATTGTTATCGGCAACCAGCATGGCACGCGCCACCAACCCTTCTCATAAAAAGGTAATCCGGACGCGGTTGCAAGGCTAGGTTAAAGACGGAATGACGAGACAGAGGCCAGTGCCGAAAGTAGCAGGGACGTGGCCGTTGGATATTGGAAATTCAATCAAGGAGGCGACATGAACAGTTTTGCAGAAACCGGCATATTTACCAATGGTATCGGAGGCTACCAGTGCTACCGGATCCCGACGATTATTCAGGCTCCGAATGGCGATTTGCTGGCCTTTGCAGAGGGGCGGGTGAACTCATGTGATGATTTTGGCAAGATCCATATCGTAATGAAGCGCAGCACGGACAACGGGAATTCGTGGTCGGATGCCACAGTCGTGGCATCCAACGGTAACTATCAGGCGGGAAATCCGGGCGTCGTCGTCGATACAATGGCGAAACTGCCGACGGTGTGGCTCCTGTTCAATAAAGCCGACCACGACCAAACGGATATCGAACACGGCAAGGGCCGCCGAACCGTATTCGTCACATGCAGCGACGACAACGGCCAGACCTGGAGCCCTGAAAGGGACATCACCGAGCAGGTCAATCCGGCCGACTGGCGTTGGTACGGAATCGGCCCGGGTCACGGCATCCAGTTGCGTTCACAGACATTTGCGGGTCGCTTGTTCATACCCGCCTACCATACAACGGCCAGCGAAGGTTCCGTTCCATTCTCGCACGCCATCTGGAGTGATGACCATGGACGAAGCTGGCAGCTTGGTGGAACCGTCGGCGAGCATACCAGCGAGGCGACAGCGGAGGAACTGGCGTCGGGCAAAATCATGATGAACATGCGCAACTCGGATGGAAACCGGGTGCGTGCCGTCGCCACGAGCCGGGACGGGGGGGTGAGCTGGTCGGATATCCGGCGGGATCGTGGACTGACGGACCCGGTCGTGGAAGGCAGCATCGTGCGCTGCACGGCCCGGAACGACGACTTGCTTCTCCTCTCGAACCCTGACGACTCAAGATACCGTCAAAACATGACTGTCCGCATCAGCTACGACGAGGGCAAGACATGGCAACGCAGCAGACGGATACACACAGGACCATCTTCATATTCCGACCTGGTGGTGCTCGCCGACGGCTCTATCGGCCTGCTGTACGAACATGGGAATACTGGCGGCATCTTCTTTACCCGCTTTACCTTGGACTGGCTACTGAACCTCGACGGAGCCCGGGTGTCGATCCAGTGCGACGCCGACACGACCGACCGACGCTGGCTGAACAGCCAAGTCACTACTAAGCAGGATGTCACACTGGAAAGCGACTTCGACCTCGCCGGAACCAAGTGGTACTGCGAGTGCGGGGACATGCCAGGGACGTTCAAGTTTGTGCGGCACGAGGGAGGGAAGCGATACTGGCTCAATGGCAAGACTCTTGATTGCAAGGTGACGATGACCGAAAAGCCCGGACTGCCCGGCACTAACTGGAAGCTGGTGAAAGTCGAGCCCGGCGTCCATGTGATACAAAATGCCCAGGGCACCGAATGCCGCAACCTGGTTCGTGGCCCAAAGAACACGGTCGAATTATCTAGCTCCGCGGCGTCTCCCGGCGCGAAGTGGCGGATCTGGACTACCGATCAGGCGGCGCTTTACACCGGCCAAAACGGATCCGCAGACACGCTTCAATCACAACACCAAAGCCAAATGGCACTAAGTTAAGCCCCGAGCTGCTCCTGCCCCTGAGGATTGCGCTGTAGGAGCCTGCTTGCAGGCGAACATTCCCGGTGCCTTGCCGCGACCTCAATTCGCCTGCAAGCAGGCTCCTACACTTAGTGTCATTCACAATCGGTCCGACAATGCCTATCCCGCGTACCTCGAAGAGTTGGGGCGCGTAGTCAGCCCTCTGCAGCCACCAGGGACGGCATTGGCAACGGCTCGGGGGATACCGGCAAGCGGATGGCGACACACAAGCCCTGCCCCGGTGCGGAATGGGCTTGCAGGGTGCCGCCGTGCGCTTCCGCGACGCGGCGGGTGAAGTAATAGCCCAAGCCGCTGCCTTTTTTACCGAGAGAAGTACTCGCCCGGTAATAGGGTACTCCCAACTGTTTCAGTTCATCGTCGCTCAGGCCCTCGCCTCGATCCTCGACCTCAATCAACAGTCCATCATCATCCACCCTGGCCGACACCGTTACCCGGCTGTCCTGTGGCGTATAGCGCAAGGCATTGCCGACAAGATTGCCCACGGCCATTTCGATCATGTTTCTGTCCAGGGTATAAACGGCATCTTCCGGCAACACCAATAGTGTCACCCGTTCGCTCGTGGTTTCTCCCAGCATGTGTATCACACGTTCCAGCAGGGGCCGGAGGCGGCAGGGTTCGGGTGCCAGGGCCAACGCCTTGTGCTGGTCCAGCACCTCGGCGGCCAGAAAGTTATCCACCAGCCCGGAAAGCGTGCCGGTCCAGGAGCGGATTTTCTCCAGTCGGGCGCTGTCCTGCGAGCCGATATTTTGTAACTTGAATTGCAGTATCTGCGCGGCGCGATCGATGGCCACCAGGGGGTTGCGGAACTCGTGCGAGAGCATGGCGACAAAACGGCGCTGCTCCTCCACCCGCTGGCTGGAAAAAAAAGCCTCCTTCTCGGCCCGAACCTTACCGCGTTGAATCTGGCGCAGCCGCAGCGCAAGGCCCAGGCTCATTACCAGCACATGCACGAAGGTTGCGTATTCATAGGCGTTGCTCGTCAGGGGATGGTAGGGAATCCAGGCCATAGTGGTGCCTATCGCCAACAGACTACCGATGATGCTGGTGATAAAGGCAAAGAAATAGAGTAGCAATTCAGCCTGTCGCTGCCGCCACCACAATACAATCAGCAGCACCAGATTGAGAAGCGCAATGAATATACCAATCTGCATCACCAGCGGCGCCACCAGCCGATAATAGGGTGTGGCGACAAAAGGTAGCGAACAACATCCGACCAGACCGGCTATCAGGTAAACACGGGCAATGCGCGGGAAATGTTTTTTCAGGTCGAGCAGGTATACCCATAACAGCGTGATGGTGATCAGTACCCCCATGGTCCCAAAACCCGTCAACAGGTCGTTCAACCAGGGCACGGAGGAGGGAAAGAGTACGGCCACATAACCATTGGTGCTCATAAAGGCCAGGAAGAGTATGGCCACATAGCTGGCGTAAGCCAGCATGCCGCCGTCCCGCAACCAGATGCCCAGCAGCAGATAGAGCACGATGGTAATGCCGAGAACACCGAAATAGATACCGTGGTAAAGATTGGAACGGGTATCCTGGGCGGTAAAAACGTCCGGTCGCAGCAGTTCAGCCGTAAAGTTGATCGAGCTTGTGGATTGCACCCGTACATAAACCGTGACAACCGTGTCCGACAGTTCCAGCGGGACACTGAACAGACGGGTTTGCAACGGGCGATCGGCATACTTTGCATGATCCCCCAGATGGTAACTGCGCAGGCTTCCATCCCGGTCGCTCACCCAGACGTCCACATTATTCAGATAGGGCTCGCCCATCGACAATATCCAGTGTCGCGCCGCGTCGGCATTACGGGCCAGACGGAAACGAAACCAGTGTGCGTCGCTGCTGTATCCGTCACTCAGGTGAATATCCTGTTTTGAAAACCCGACCTGCCCGACCTGTCTGACCTGCGCATAGGTAAGTTTTCCGGCGCCATCGACATAGCTGTCAATATAGTCCGACAATGATGCACGCCGGGTATCGGCGGTCAATTGCAAGGGTGCGGAGGGTGTGGAGGGTGTGGAGTCCGCGGCGTAGCTTGCCGTTACACAAAATGACGACAGCACAGTCAGACAGACGATAAAACGGAATAGACGGATTGCGCGAAAGCTATAGTCGAAGAAATGGCGAAGAAACACTGTGGTCAATCCTTCACACCGCATTCACCCGTGAAGGTATAGCCACTGCCATAGCTGGAACGAATCGGAATTTCCAGCCCCAGTTGGACCTGGAGTTTACGCCGCAAACGGCTGACGCAGTTATCCAGATTGCGCATGTTTGACAGCGTGCAGGGTTTGCCGAAGGCCTCCAGCAGCGTATCGCGGCTGGTCGGAACACCCGGTGCCCGCATAACGCAACCCAGGAAGATCGACTCACTATGCGTTAACTCGATGTGCTCGCCACCCGGGACGGTCAAGCGCCAGCTTTTCAAATTCAGCAGCCAGTCGGCCTGTACGGTTTCCGTTGCTTCAGCCTGTTGCGGCAAGCGGCGCAGTACACTGCGGCAAGTGGCTTCAATGACATCAAGCGATGCGGTTTTAACCAGATAGGCATCCGCCCCGCTTTCCAACCCCGTTACCTGAGTGGCCTGGCTATCCATTGCCGTCAACATAACGATGCCCGCCGTGCTGCGTGCCCGCAGCCACTGCAATGCCTGCAGGCCATCCATTCCCGGCAGGCCGATATCCAGAATCACCAAATCAAAGGCCCTGGCGGACCAGGCCCGGAAAAGCGATTCCGCACTGGCAAAGCCCTGAGCCTGAAACGGGCGGAGCATCAGGAATTCAACCAAATCATCGCGCAGGTCATCTTCATCCTCAACGACGGCGATACGGGGTTGTGTGTATTGCACAAAGTGATTCATTGTCACGCTGAGCTTTGTATTTTTGTATAACCCATTAATAAGTTAACAGGATTTGACAGACTTTGACAGAAAACAATCGTAGCCCTGCCTTATCGTCCTTATTTATCGTTATCGGCAACTAGCCCGGCGCCAGCAACCGGTGCGGACCGCCATTCTCATAAAGAAAAAAGCCGGATGCGGTTGCAACGCCAGACGGGACGACGAGATAAAAAAACAGGCCTCAACAATGAACCGCATCTACAAAGTCCTATGGAGTACAAGCCGCAACACCTGGATAGCCGCCGGCGAACTCGCCAAAGCCCAGGGTAAAAGCCGCGGCGCGGTATCCAGCACATCATCCCCGTCCGCCCCCCGCGTCGGCACGCTTTTACTGGCGGCCGGGCTGTCCGTCCCCGCGGCGCCGGCCCTGGCCGAACTGCCCGGCAGCGGCACCATCAGCGCCGGCAGCGGCAGCATCAGCAGCGACGGCACCGACATGCTGGTGACCCAGTCCAGCGATCGTATGTCGGTCAACTGGCTGAGCTTCTCCATCGGCAAGGACAACTCGGTCACCTTCGAGCAGCCCTCCGCCTCGTCAATCGCCCTCAACCGCGTGACCGGCTCCGATGTCTCCAGCATCCAGGGCGCGCTGAGCGCCAACGGCCGGGTGTTTCTGATCAACCCCAACGGCGTGTTATTCAACCCCACGGCGCAGGTCAACGTCGGCGGCCTGGTGGCCTCCACCCTGGAACTGAGCGACGAGGACTTTCTCGCCGGGCGCCACACCTTCGAGGGCGACAGCACGGCCGCGGTCATCAACGAAGGCGCCATCCGCGCCGCCCAAGGCGGGGCGGTCGCGCTCGTTGCCGCGCGCATCGTCAACGAGGGCAGTATCGAGGCCCCCGGCGGCACCGTGGCGATGGGTTCCGGCAGCCGCGTCACCCTCGACCTGGGGGGCCCGGTCAAGCTGCGGGTGGAAAAGGGCGCGCTGAATGGTCTGATCGAACAGGGCGGCGCCATTGAGGCCGGCGGCGGCCAGGTCTACCTGACCGCCAAGGCCGCCGGCGAGCTGGCTTCCAGTGTGATCAACCACACCGGCGTCACCGAGGCGCGCACCCTGGCCAGTGGCGAGAACGGCGAGATCGTTCTGCTCGGGGATATGGACAATGGCGAAGTCAATGTGGCGGGCACCCTCGACGCCTCCGCTCCGGAGGGCGGCGACGGCGGTTTTATCGAAACCTCCGCGGCCAGGGTAAAAGTCGCCGACGGCACCGCCATCACCACCCTGGCGGCGGACGGCGCCACCGGCACCTGGCTGATCGACCCCAACGATTACACCATCGCCGAATCCGGCGGTGATATCTCCGGCGACACGCTGTCCAGCCAGCTCGACAGCAACAACGTCACCATCCAAAGCGCCGACGGCGCCACCGACGGCAACGGCGATATTTTCGTCAACCATAGCGTCAGCTGGTCGGCCAACACCCTGACCCTGAGCGCCGATCGCAATATCGAGATCAACGCGGAAATGAACGCCTCCAACGCGGCCGGGCTGGCGCTGGAATACAACCAGGCCGACGGCGGCGGCGATTACTTCGTCAACGCGCCCGTCAACCTTGCCTCGACAGGCAGTTTCTCCACCAAAGACGGCAGCGCGGGCGGCGCCGTCCAGTACACCATTATCACCAGTCTGGGGGCCCAGGGCAGCGACACTGGCGCCGACCTGCAAGGGATGAACGGCGATCTCTCCGGCAATTACGTGCTGGGTGCGGATATTGACGCCGGCGAGACCGCAGGCTGGAACTCCGGCGCGGGGTTTGACCCGGTGGGCGCTTTCAATAATGAGTTTATGGGTCGTTTCGATGGCCTCGGCCATACCATCAGCGATCTGACCATCAATCGCCCCGACGCCAGTAGAGTCGGACTGTTCCGCTCGACCACCGGCGCGACCCTCCGCAATGTCGGGCTCGTTGGCGGCAGTGTGACGGGGGACGACTACGTCGGTGGGCTGGTGGGGCACAACAACTCTTCCACCATCAGCAACGTCTACGCCACCGGCAGCGTCTCGGGAGATGATGATGTCGGCGGGCTGGTGGGGGACAACGACTCTTCCACCATCAGCAACGCCTACGCCACTGTCAACGTGACGGGTTCTACCCATGTCGGCGGGCTGGTGGGGGACAACGACTCTTCCACCATCAGCAACGCCTACGCCACCGGCAGCGTGTCGGGAACTGGCGATATCGGCGGGCTGGTGGGGTACAGCGACTCTTCCACCATCAGCAACGCCTACGCCACCGGCAGGGTCTCGGGAGATTTCGCTGTCGGCGGGCTGGTGGGGGCTAACGATAACGATCCCTCCTCCGTGGTCAAAGGCGCCTACTGGAATACGGAGACCAGTGGACAGTCCTCCGGCATTGGCGTTGACAGAAACGGTCAGACCGTGACCGGCCTGACCACGGCGGAAATGCAAAATCCCTTCACGTTCATCGATGCGGGCTGGGATTTCTCGACTTGGGGCAAGTCCAATAATACCGATACCCCCGAAAACAGCGGCTATATGATGCTGCGCGGGGTCGGTGTCAGTGGCGCGCTGTATGACGATTACGTCAAACTGTCCGAAACCTCCAAGACCTATGGCGACACCAACCCGGAGCTCACCGACATTAGGCTGGACGGCGTAGGAACGGACAATGTCTCGCTCGAATGGGGCAGCGCCATCACGAATACGACCAATGCCGGAACCTACGCCTATTCCGGCGCTGGCGTCCTCGATGTCACCACCACTTCCGCAAACGGTGTTTACGTGGATTACGGCACGGGCGGGCTGACCATCGACAAGGCAGCCTTGACCGTCACTGCCAAGGACGTTGACAAAACCTATGACGGCCAGGCCTTCACCGGCGGCAATGGTGTTACCTACGCCGGGTTCGTGGCCGGCGAAGACGAGAGTGTGCTTAACGGCGGCCTCAGCTTTGTCGGCGACGCGCAAGGCGCCGTGAATGCCGGCAGTTACAGCCTCACCGCCGCCGGCCTGGCGGCGGACAACTACGACATCAGCTATACCGGCGGAACCCTGACGGTAAACCAGGCAACCATCGCCAACATCACCGGTATCATCGCTGAAGACAAGACCTACGACGGCACCACCGGCGCGACACTCGATGCGTCGGGCGCGGGCTTCACCGGCATCGTCTCCGGCGACACCCTCACCGTCGCCACGGCCAGCGGTGCCTTCGCCGACAAGAACGCCGGCAGCGGCAAGACGGTCACGATCAGCGGCCTGACCCTGGGCGGCGATGACGCGGGCAACTACACCCTCGCCGACGATACCGCCAGCGCCAACGCCGATATCGACCAGGCCTCACTCACCCTCTCCACCGATGATGTAACCAAGACCTACGACGGCACTACCACTGCCGACGGCACGGCCACCGTCGTGGGCGGCGACTTGTTCGGCGACGACAGCCTCGCCGGCGGCAGCTTCGCCTTTACCGACAGGAACGCCGGTACGGGCAAGACGGTCACCGTCGCCGATGTAACGCTGAACGACGGCAACGGCGGCGACAATTACATCGTCACCTATGCCGACAACACCAACAGCGCCATCGATCAGGCCGCGCTTACCCTCTCCAGTGCCGACGTAACCAAGGCCTACGACGGCACCACCGAAGCCGACGGCACGGCCACCGTCGTGGCCGGCCAGTTGTTCGGCGACGACAGCCTCTCCGGCGGCAGCTTCGCCTTCACCGACAGGAACGCCGGGACCGGCAAGACGGTCACCGTCGCCGATATAGAGGTGAACGACGGCAACGGCGGCGACAATTACAGCGTCACCTATGCCGACAACACCACCAGTACCATCGACAAGGCCGCGCTCACCGTCACCGCCAACGACGCCAACAAAACCTATGACGGCCAGGCCTTCACCGGCGGCAACGGAGTGAGCTACGCCGGGTTCGTGGCCGGTGAGGACGAGAGTGTGCTCAACGGCAGCCTCAGCTTTGGCGGCGACGCGCAAAACGCCGTGAATGCCGGCAGCTACAGCCTCACCGCCGACGGCCTGGCGGCGGACAACTACGACATCAGCTATGCCGACGGAACCCTGACGGTAAACCAGGCAACCATTGCCGCCATCACCGGTATCATCGCTGAGGACAAGACCTACGACGGCACCACCGACGCGACACTCGATGCGTCCGGCGCGGGCTTCACCGGCATCGTCGCCGGCGACACCCTCACCGTCGCCACGGCCAGCGGCGCCTTCGCCGACAAGAACGCCGGCAGCGACAAGACGGTCTCGATCAGTGGTCTGGCTCTGGGTGGCGACGACGCGGGGAACTACACACTTGCCGGCGACACCGCCACTACCAGTGCCGATATCGGCAAGACGAGCATCGCCGCCATCACCGGCATCGCCGCTGAGGACAAGACCTACGACGGCACCACCGCCGCGACACTCGATGCGTCCGGCGCAGGCTTCACCGGCATGGTCTCTGGCGACACCCTCACGGTCGCCACGGCCAGCGGTGCCTTCGCCGACAAGAACGCCGGCAGCGACAAGACGGTGAATATCAGCGGCCTGACCCTG